>CAJOQB010000200.1 GCA_905236405.1 uncultured Bacteroidales bacterium | reverse complement strand
GTGCTGTTATCGGCAGTATCATCTCCACCCGTTTGATGCAGCGTTCCACGTTGAAAGCCTTTCCCGAACTCGATGCACCGTTGTATGAGGGCGATGTCGACCACGACAGCGAGCAGAACATCTCGTTCAAGAGCGAAGGCTCTATCTTTATGCGTTTCCTTAACAGCATCCTCGACGGAGGCAAAGACGGTGTCAGCATCGGTGTTGCCATCATCCCAGGAGTGCTGGTCATCTCCACCGTCGTCATGATGTTCACCTTCGGTCCTGCCGATGCTTCGGTGGGTTATCAGGGCGTGGCCTACGAGGGTGTCCCCATCATCGCATGGTTGGCCGACAAAATCAGCTTTGTCTTCGAATGGCTCTTCGGCTTCAAGTCGGCAGAACTCATCGCCTTCCCGCTTACCTCGCTGGGTGCTGTGGGAGCCGCCATGGGTCTTGTTCCTCGCTTTGCCAGCATGGGCATCATCACCAATGACACCATCGCTGTCTTCACCGCTATGGGCATGTGCTGGAGCGGATACCTCAGCACCCACACTGCCATGCTTGATTCGTTAGGTTACCGTCAGTTGATTCCCAAGGCTCTTGGTGCCCATACCATTGCAGGTCTCTGTGCTGGTATCGCCGCCCACTGGCTCTGGGTTTTGTTGGCATTGATTTTCTAACATATTCTATCATATCTCTCAAATCTATATCAGTATATGAATCCTCTTGTCAGTATCATCATGGGCAGCACCTCCGACCTTCCGGTGATGGAGAAAGCCTGCCAGTTTCTTGAAGAGATGGAGATTCCTTTCGAGGTGAACGCTCTCTCGGCACACCGTACCCCTGCCGAGGTCAGTGACTTTGCCAAGAATGCCCATCTGCGTGGCGTGAAGGTCATCATTGCCGGTGCAGGCATGGCTGCCGCCCTGCCGGGAGTCATCGCTGCAGAGACACCCCTGCCCGTCATCGGTGTCCCTATCAAAGGCTCGGTGCTCGAAGGACTCGACGCCACCTTTGCCATCATGCAGATGCCTCCGGGAATACCTGTGGCCACCGTCGCCATCAACGGAGCACAAAATGCCGCCGTGCTGGCATTGCAGATGCTCGCCCTTGGCGACCCTGCCTTGCAGCAGAAGGTCATTGCCTACAAGCAAGGACTCAAGAAGAAGATTGTCAAAGCCAACGAAGAGCTGGCACAACTGCAATATAAGTATAAAGTATGATCACCATCGGTATCACAGGCACCTTGGGTGCAGGCAAAGGCACCATCGTCGAATATTTGGTACAGAACAAAGGCTTTGTCCACTATTCTGTGCGTGCGTTCCTCACCGAAGAAATCAAACGTCGTGGATTGGAAGTGAACCGCGATACGATGACCGAGGTAGGCAACGACCTGCGGGCACAACATTCCCCCTCGTGGATTGTCGAACAACTGTATGAACAGGCTGTCGCCTCTGGTTGCAACTGCATCATCGAGAGTGTGCGTACCCCTGGCGAGGTGGCAGCCCTGCGTGGCAAGCCCAACTTCTATCTCTTTGCTGTCGACGCCGACCCCAAGGTGCGTTACGAGCGTGCCGTGTTGCGTGGCAGCGAGACCGACCATATCGACTACGAGACGTTCCTTGCCAACGAGCAACGCGAAATGGACAATGTCGACCCCAACAAGCAGAACCTCAGCGTCTGTATCCGTGAGGCAGACTTCCGTTTCGACAATGGCGGCACGTTTGAGGACTTGCATATGCAGGTGGAGGCTGTGTTGCAGCAAATCACCTACAAGCGTCCCAGCTGGGACGAGTATTTCATGGAGCTGGCCAACACCGTGTCCAAACGTGCCACTTGCGACCGTGGTCGCAGCGGATGCGTCATTGTCAAAGACAAACAGTTGCTTGTCACTGGCTATGTTGGTTCCCCCTCGGGATTGCCCCATTGCGACGAGGTAGGACACCTCTTCAAGCAGACCATCGATGCCGACGGCAAAGTGTCGACCCATTGCGTCCGCACTGTTCATGCCGAACAGAACGCCATCTGTCAGGCTGCCCGTCGTGGTATCGCCCTCGACGGTGCCACCCTCTATTGTCGCATGACCCCCTGTCGCACCTGTGCCATGCTCATCATCAACTGCGGCATCCGTCGTGTGGTGTGTGAACGCAAGTACCATGCAGGTGCCGAGAGCGAAGAACTCTTGCGTCAGGCAGGCGTCGAGTTGGAGTTCTTTCATGACGAAGTGCAGCAATACGCCAACCAATGATATTGTTTAACCCCTAATAAATAAAAAAGATGAAAAAATTACTTGTCTGCCTTATGGCAATTACAACGATGGGCATCATCAGTTGCACCTCAAACCCCGCTAAGAAGTATGAGGGGTCGTACAAGGTCGAAGTCGACCGAAGCGTCACCGCTATGGGTGCCACCAATAACGAACCGACGATAACTATGGACATGAACATCATTGCCGAGGGCAACGATGGCACTGTGCGGATTGTCTTTCCCCCTGACCCGAACGAGAAAGCATGTGATGAACAGTGTGGGGCAGGAGAGGAAGAGGAGATGGTCTTCACCGGCAAGGTCGATAAGGATGGTCTCCATATTGACGGTAAGACCCTGTCGCCCGACCCCGAAATCACTTATACCTACAGTGCTGCCGATGCAGTGTTGGAAGGCGAGACGCTGACATGGACCCAGACGATTGAAGGCTCCGCCACGCTGATGGGCAAGGAGTTACCCATCACTGGCACAAACAAATATGTGGCTACAAAACAGAAATAAATCAACCCCTTAAATTAAAACAAAATGAAGAAAGTTTTTATTTGCCTTTTGGCAGCAGCTACTCTCGGCTTCGTCAGCTGCAACAAAAATTACGCCGAGGATTATGAAGGTTCTTACCTTGTCGATGTCATCAGTGTAGAGGCAATGTCAGGATATGAAGAATCCGACACCACCACTGCCAATCCGATGAACATTGTTTTGGATGGCGAGGAGGGCGATGTCCTCATCCAGTTCCTCAACGAAGAGAACGTGGTTGGAATGACCTTGCATGGCAATGCTGACAAAGAAGGTCTCCATATCAAAGGTTTCTCGATGACCGAGAATGTTGAAGGTATAAATATCGAGATGAACTATGGCGATGCCTCTACCCAAATAAAGAATGACAAGATGTCGTGGACGCATACCCTCACTGGTGAGGCCGTCTATATGGGGATGAGCTTCCCTGTGAGCGGCACGTTGTCTTTCAATGCCACAAAACAGAAATAATCTAAGAGTATCATGAAGAAAGTATTCTTAGCCCTCGCAGTGGTCGCAACCCTCGGTTTCGTCAGCTGCAACAAGAATTATGCTGAGAAGTACGAAGGTTCCTATCTCGTCGATGTCTTCACAGAGTCAACGTTGCTGCAGCATGTGACACATGACACCGTTTTAGCCACCCCGATGAACATCGTGTTGGATGGCGAAGAAGGCGATGTCCTGATTCAGTTCCTTGGCAGTGACGATTTTGGAAAGATTACGTTCCAGGGTACCGCAGACAAAAAAGGTCTCCATATCAAGAGCTACACCAGTGAGACGACATCACAAAACAATACTGCCACATACGTTTTCAGTGAAGCAGTCGCTCAGTTGGACAAAGACCAATTGACATGGGACCAAAAACTCGATGGGCGTATCATTATTCCAGATGAACAAATAGACTGGACAATCACTGCGGATAGACATTGTATTGCCACCAAACAAAAATAATCAATAACCATGAAAAAAGCATTTTTGGCCCTCGTGGCTGTGGCAGCCCTTTGCCTTACGGGCTGTGGAAAAAACTACGTCGAGGAGTATCTTGGTGATTACGAATGCACCATGACGGCAACCATCAACACCAACGAACTGGGTCCTGTGAGCCAGAGCCTTTCCTCCGACTTCACCATCAAAGAAGGCACTAACGACGGCGAAGTGGTCCTCGAATTCACCGACATCGACCTCATCCTCAGAGGCACTGTCGACAAAGAGGGTCTCCACATCGAGCAAAGCAATCTGAAGTTCAAATACAACATCGCTGATGTCGATGTTGTGATGAACAAGTGCGACGCTGTCCTGAAAGACAAGAAACTTGTCTGGGCCACCACAGGTACGGGCAAAGTGATTGCTGGCAGTGCCACTTTCGAGGGCGACGGCAATGTCGCTTTCGACGCCACCAAGAAGTAATCCCCCTTCTTTTCCTTTCATACCAAAGACCGACCTGTCAACGACAAGTCGGTCTTTTCTTGTTATATTATCTTATTATACGCATATTGCACTGATTTTAAATGCATCCTCCACTAAGCCTACACTATTCCAGTGTAGGATCAGTGTAGAATCAGTGTAGACAGAGTGGAGAAATGAGGGTGGAAATAGGCGGGTCAACTGTTTTATTTACCAAGAATAACACATAGAACTTTACTTGTTCTCATCTATTCGATTTTTGTGTCATTTGTTGCACTGAAATCGATTGCAACAATACACGTTTTTCTCAAACTGAACGAAAAAATAATATTTTTTCTTGCTACAATCAAAAAAGTGTGTACTTTTGCACTGTCGTTTCCCCCTCATGGGAGTGACGGCAAGACATATAAATAAGACGTTGTAATGGCGTTTATCTGCGGCGAGTAGGAACTTCGCAAATTCATATTTGACTCCGCAATAACGCAATGTTCATCGTCCATGTGGGCATATAGTATCACCACCTATATCCATCATGCGTGGGCTTCGGCATTGCTTATTCTGAGTCAAAGGCAATGCGAAGGCCTCTATTCGCGGGATAAGCAACAAAGCAGGATCCCGCGCTTTTTTTTGTGTCTATTGCATAGAATAACAAGAAATAATATCTGTATTAATCATTTAAGACCAGAAGAGCCGACTGGATAAAAGGGCATAGTGAAAATGAAGAAACAAGCTATTATGATTGTGGCTGCAATGTTGATTGCTGCACACGGAAATGCTCAAGTAAACTGTAGTGAGTTATTGGCAGAGAACAATGAAACAACGACAGTTGTAAACTCAGAGGTCGGTAGTGCCGACGGATTAGAAACATACAGCCTGATGCCGCGTGAAGGAGACAACACGTTCTCTCGTGGAAAAGGATTCGTTATCCGTCCGGAATTATACCGTGGATTGTTCGCCTCTTTTGGCTATCAAATCAACCCTTATTTACAAACATTCCTGAGTGTCGGTTATGGAGATGGTTTGGAAAGTGCCATAGGCTTACGTGCCTATACAAGTGACGCCAATTGGGCGGCAATGTTTGACTTGAGATTTAGTCTTACAAACTTTGTATTACCTGGATTATCTTTGGTGGGAGGTGCCAGCTACAAAGATTTGGACTTCGGTGGTGGACTAAAGTATTACACAGATGGGTATTATTATCTCATTATGCCAGTCATCTCGGTGGGTTGGAATATCCGTTGCTACGAACACAAATAACCAGTCTCTTTGCTGGTGGATGTCCCCCTCACTGACCTCCACCTTATTAATATAGGAGACTATCTCGCCCGCAAGGTGACGATAGTGAGGTAATAGGTTCCGTCCACACTATCGACGCAAAAGAGCATATCCTCCGACGAGGGTATGCTCTTTTCTAAAAGCACTATCATTCCTCTCGGTTTTGTCAGAAAACATGCTGTTATTCCTCTCGGTTTTATCAAAAGATGTCTTGTTGCTCCAGTTAACACATTAACTTTTCTTTTTTTGACAGTTAACAGTTTTGAGACCTTCGGAGGGCACAGGCGGCTGTGTGATGCGACACAGCCGCCTCCGAGGGTTCCCACAGGCGGCTGTTTGACCTCCCGCAGCTATGCTGTGACCCCTCTCGCAGGCGCCTGTGGGAAGGGTCGCAGCATAGCTGTGGGAACCCCCTCTTACGCCTCTGTGTATCAACGGATAGCAAATGCAGACTTTTCGCTCTTGGGTTAAAATTAAGTTAAAGGCTGTTTTCTGTGGTCTTCATGCCATCTTGGAAGATGTTAGATGCTTTTAACATTTTATTTTGCTGTTTTAACATTTTCCCTCCTTCCATCGCACCGTCAACCTCAAAGGATAAGCTGCCGGTGGCTATATGGTACGCATAAAAACCACAAATGATACTTGTTGTGATGCGATAAGAAATCCCTTACTGACGCCTTTTGTGTTGTCAATAAGGGAATGAGAGTTAAAATGAAGAAGGGTTGCCCGTCAATCGATGCGGGAGGCTTTGCGGAAGACGCGGCTCCAGCGGAAGCGATGTCCGTCGAGACAGTCTTTGTCTTTGCTGGCAATGACACGGGTGGCTTTGCCAGAGATATGATCCTCGGGCACGAAGCCCCAATAGCGGCTGTCGGCACTGTTGTGACGGTTATCGCCCATCAGCCAGTAGTAGTCCATCTTGAAGGTATAAGTGGTGGTGGGTTCGCCGTTGATATAAATTTGTCCGTTTCTGACTTCAACACGGTTGCGTTCAAAGACCTCGATGGCACGACGGTAGAGGGGCAGGTTGTCGAGGGTGAGGTCGAGGGTCATCCCCTTGGCGGGAATCAAGACGGGACCGAAGTTGTCGACTGTCCAGTCGTAGCCGGCAGCGTGGGGGAAGAGCCGTTGGGAGCCATAGCCTCGCTGCGAGACAATGGGGACGACTTGGGCAACGGCGGGATCGGACATCAGGCGTTGCACCTCGGAAGCGGTGAGGGGCAGGGTATAGTATTGGTTTGCCTGCGCGATGTCGGTCTCGGTGAGCCCCATGGACTTGAAGGCAGAGGTAAGTTGAAGGAAGGCGTTGTGAATCTCCATGTCGCGCTGTTGGAATTCCATTTCGTTGGCAGCGACACCATAGTCGGGTGCCAGCTGTACCAGGTGGGTGTTGGGACTGTCGGTGGTGGCGCCAAGCACTTCGACACTAAAAAGATTGTCGTATTGATGCAGTAGTGCAATCATGGAATCGGTGAGGGGAAGGTAGAGGTAGTAAGTGGCCGAGTTCCAATCGTCGGACGAAACGCTGTAGTTGCGGGCAAAGAACTTGTAGTCGGCTTGTAGTTTCTGCTGTTCCAGCTGCATGATATTGCCTCCCATGGACGCCATCTGTTGGAGGTAGGCCGACATGTCGGTGGCCATGCGGATGGCGTAGGTGAACTGGAGATTGACAGGGTCTTCGATGGGGCTCCCGTTGATGTGAGCCACGCGGTCGCGTATCTCGATGGTCTCGCCAGGGAGTCCAATGGTGCGTTTGATGAAATTCTCTTTCTTGCTCATGGGACGTACCACAATCTTGCCAAAATGTTCGCGGTCGGAAAGGACACGGTCGCGACCATACTGACGCACAAGGTCGTGGTAGGAACGATTGCTTTGGAAGGCACTGCAGACGGTGTCGCCGTCGGGATAGTTGAAGACGGTGGCGTCATATCGCTGTATGTGGCTCAGACCAGGGAAACGGTAGTAGGGCAGCGACGGCCAGCGGAGGTAGCTCTCGACCTGTCCGTCGGTGAGCGGCACGACATTGTGCATAAGGGGCAGGCTGAGGGGAACCATGTTGACGCGGGGGCCGTAGGATATCTTGGAGACCATGAGGTAGTCGCCTGTCATGAGCGACTTCTCCATCGAAGAGGAGGGGATGTTGTAGAATTCGAACACATTGTTGCGGATGATGACGGCGGCGACAAGGGCGAAGATGATGGCTTCGGCCCATTCGCGTGCCGAACTGTTCTTTATCTTGGGCAGTTCGCTGGCAGGGGTGAAGGATTGTTTCTTGGAGCATCCCAACCAAAGCATATAGGCCCAGGGGAAGATGACGGCGAGGGTCTGCTCCCACAGGCTGTTGCGACGGAAGAGCTTGGCTGTCTCGACGATGAGGAGCAGGAAGGTGAAGATGTTGATGGCGGGGATGAGGAAATAGAGGTACCACCAACGCGATTTGCCACACATCTTTATCCAGACGACGATGTTGTAGACAGGGACAAGGGCTTTCCAAGGGGCGATGCCCGCTTTGCGGAAGACGAAGGCAAGTCCGACAAAGGTGCCGAGGATGTAGACGAGGGCGTAAAGGACGTATAGCATAATGTTACTTTGTGTTTTGTTCTGATGAGGTTATTAACGGACGACAACGGTTTTTATTGTGAGTGACGTCTATTCAGCCAACAAGCCGATGGGTTGCACGTAGCGACGCAGCTCGTCGACGACGAGCATCTGGTAGCGGCTCTGGTTGTCGTCGAGGAATGCCTTCTTGTTGGCCTCGTAGTCCTCTTTGCGATAGTCGGTGGCTTGGATAAAGAGATTCTTGGAGACGTCGAGCTTGAGCTGTTCATAGCTCAAAGTGCCAGCACGCCATGCGTTACGTTGGCCTTCGCTGAGGTAAGGCAATATCTTGGTCCACTGTTCGTCGGTCAGTTTGTGCTGCTCGGCATAGGTGCGATCCATGGCGGGGAAGTTGACCCAGCCGGTGACGGTGGTCTCGAGGAGTGCCAAGTTCTTCTTCTGCTTGTCAGTGTAGTAGCCCAGATAGGCATGGCAGGGTTCGACAAGGATGACGGGATAGAGCCCAATCTTTCGCATGATGGAGGCGAAGAAGACGCAGGCGTCGATACAGTTGGCCTGACGTGAGTTGTACACCTCGTCGAAGAAGCGGATGTGCTGTGTGGAAGCCCGTTTGGAGGGATTGGAGGTGCAGGAGATGGAGCTGTAGGCGATGCCTCGGTTCAAGGCATAGTTCCAGATGGCAAAGACTTGGTTGGAGACAAACTGGGCGTTGTTCTTTTGGTAGCCTGAGAACTGGTGCACCTGTCCTTGTTGCAACGCGGTGGTGAGGATGGAGTCGATGAAGGGATGGTCTTCGTTGACATAGCCCATGAAGAGCCATCGGTAATCGATGGAATGGCGTGCCGTGTCGATGGCACAAAGCAGGCACTCGTTGACCGAACGATAGTTGAGCCGAAGGTTTTTGATGTCGACCTCCTCGTCGTTGATGAAGCAGGTGAACGTCAGGTCCACGCCTCCTTGTTGGCGGAGGTTGTACAGCTTGTCGTATTTCCATTTGATGGGAATCTCGAAGTTGTATTGCTGTCCGCGGCGGGGAAGCACCTCCTGCAGAATGGTGACATAGTTGAGTGCCGACGAGTCGACCACGATACGCAGCACGGCATTGGAGGTGGGCGCTGTCAACGAGCAGGAGAAGAGCACCTGCGAAGAGTCACCGCTGTAGCTGGAGAGTGCCAGCAGCATGGAAGGGTAGAGGATGTTGTCGAAGGTGGGGTTGTAAGTGGCGGTGAAGTTAACCTGTGCTGGGTCGTAGGTGCGGGTGCGACTCGACACCAAGTGGCACGACGATAATGTCAGCACGGATAGGAGGATACAGAGAATACGTTTCGGCATGATGGTTTGTGTTGATTATTATTTGAGGCCAAGCTATGCTTGGCGGTCGGGATTCTGTTCTACAAATTCGGTCCAGGACTGTCTTCGGCTTTTGCCGCGTTTCTTTGTGGGCAGCAGTTCGCTGCGGATGTCGGCCAAGGGGTTGTAGAGGTCGAGGAAACAGCTGTAGGCAATGGCCAGTGCGTCGGTGGCGTCGAAATAGCGTGGGTCGTTGTCGAACTGGAAGATGCTGCGAATCATCTGTGCCACCTGCTCCTTGCTGGCGTTGCCATTGCCGGTGACGTTCTGCTTGACGGTGGCGGGCTCGTACTCGGTGAAGGAGAGGTCGCGAGCCATAGCGGCGGCGATGGCGATGCCTTGTGCCCGTCCCAGCTTGAGGGCCGACTGGAAGTTCTTGCCAAAGAAAGGGGCCTCGATGCCGAGGTGGTCGGGGTGGAACGTGTCGATGATGCGGAGTGTGGAATCGTAGATGCGGCGTAGACGCAGCTTGGGGTCGGCAATCTTCTTGAGATAGACCACATCCATGGTGAGCAGTCGAGGTTGACGCAGTTCGTCGTCCACTTCGAGAAGGCTATAGCCCATAATCAGCGTGCCAGGGTCTATCCCCAAGATGATTTTCTCCATTCGATAACACTATTTTTCAGTTTGCTGCTCACCCTAATGGGGTGAAAGAAAGCGAGTGCAAAGATACACCTATTTTATTATACGGAAAAAGAAAAAGTTGCCGATTCGAGCAAAAAGCGTATTTTTGCACTCTGTCCCACGGGGACAGAAGACAATTAATGGTTTCATAATAAAAAGAATATACAATGGATAAACTTATTATTACCGCCGCTATCTGCGGTGCTGAAGTGACGAAAGAGCAGAACCCCAACGTCCCCTATACCGTTGAGGAGATTGTACGCGAAGCCAAGTCGGCAGTGGATGCCGGTGCCGCCATTGTCCACCTCCATGTCCGCGAGGATGACGGTACTCCCACCCAGAGCCATGTGCGTTTCCAGGAGTGCACCGAGGCCATCTTGAAGGCTTGCCCCAACGTGATTCTGATTCCTTCGACGGGTGGTGCTGTGGGTATGACTCCCGACGAGCGTCTCGACTCGACCAACACCAACCCTGTGCCTGAGATGGCTACCCTCGACTGCGGTACCTGCAACTTCGGTGACGACATCTTCGACAACACCATGCCCACCATGCGTGCCTTCGGAAAACGTATGCTCGAAAAGGGTATCAAACCCGAATACGAGTGCTTCGAGATGGGTCACCTCGACACCATTCTCACCATGGCTCGCAAGGGCGAGGTTCCTGGTGCTCCGATGCAGTTCAATTTTGTGCTGGGTGTTCCCGGTTGCATTCCTGCCACCGTTGACAACCTCTGCTGGCTGGTGAACAAGATTCCTGCAGGCAGCACGTGGACAGCTACCGGTATTGGTCGTCATGCTTTCACTTTGGCTGCTCCCGCTATTGCGATGGGCGGCAATGTGCGTGTTGGTTTCGAGGATAACCTCTATCTGGAACGCGGTGTGTTGGCCAAGAGCAACGGCGAACTGGTCGACAAGGTGGTTCGCATGGCCAAACTGCTGGGTCGCCAAGTGGCCACCAGCGACGAGGCTCGTGAAATCCTCAGTCTTAACAAACGATAAACAAAACAATATCATAGTATCTTATGAAGAAAAGAATGATTGTCGGTCTGCTCATGCTGGCGTTTATGGGCAGTGCCATGGCTCAGACCCAAGAGCAGATTGATCAAATGCGTCGCGAGAAAATCGCCATGTTTAACAAACGTGACATCTCGCAGCAACACCTGAACGGCAAGTTTGCCCATGCCCCCGCCACCCAGACGTCTGTCAAGGGTGACGCCAAAGGCGAGTTGGCTCTTCCTGCCGACCGTTGGTTCCCCGGTGAATGGGAAGAGGTGAAGGCTATCGTCGTCACCTGTTATTATAACTATTATCCTGTCGACCATATAGGTGACATGTATTGGACGGCTGACCCTGTAGTGAGCGGTTATGCCGACTACTACCACTACAGCAACGGATGGCAACAATCGGGTGGAGGTGACTATGTCGCAATTCCTGACACATCGGATGACAACTTTGCCAATGTCTTCTTCTACATCATGGATGCCATCCAGTTGG
>CAJOQB010000199.1 GCA_905236405.1 uncultured Bacteroidales bacterium | reverse complement strand
GCTTCACTTCGCGGGTGGCGAAATCCACGTTGGCCAGGGCGTCCAGCTCGGTCATCACGATGTCGATGTTGTCGGTGCCCATGCCGGTGCTCAGCGCCGTGAAACGGTGGCCGTGGAAACGACCCGTCAACGCATGCAGCTCGCGACTTTGCGACTCGTGTTCAACACTCTCGAAGATGCCTTTGAACATGTTGACCCTGTCGGGGTCACCTACCAGGATGACGTTGTCGGCCAAGGTGTCGCCGGTGAGGTGGATATGGTACAGACTGCCGTCGCCGGCCAAAACCAGTTCCGATGCTTTGATGGCTTCCATGACTTACACAATCTCGTTGACGTGGTTACGCAGATATTCTGTGCAGTCCTCGAAAGTCTTGAACGTGTGGTCTTCGGGGACGACAGCGGGGATGACGTTCATGGTGGTGAGCATGTAGAGCGGTTGCGGCTGGATGATGGTCATCAACACCGTGATGCCCTGCTCCTGCAGGTCGCGTATGGCCGTCTCCATGGCATAGAGACCCGACTGGTCCATGAACGACACCAGCCTCATACGGATGATGACCAACTTGACATCGGTGGGCACGTCGTGCATCACCTCTTGGAAACGGGTGATGGAACCGAAGAAGATGGGGCCGTTCAGTCGTTGGATATATATCTTGTGCCGCACCTCATCGGGGATGCCGCCCTCGTCGTTCCAAGGGCTCTCCTTGTCGAACCCCTTCAGCTCTTGGCTGCTGTAGCTGCCCTCCACCAAGTCGGAGGCACGTTTCATGAAGAGCACGCAGGCAATCACCATGCCGATGCCGACAGCCGTCAGCAAGTCGACAAAGACCGTCAACAGGAACACCACGACAAGCACAAACGCATCGGCCTTGGGGATACGCAGCAAGTCTTTGAACCCCTTGAAGTCGATGATGCCCCAACCCACGGTAATCAGGATGCCGGCCAACACCGACAAGGGTACCCATTTGACAAGGCTGCCCAGACCCAGCAACACAGCCAGCAAGAAGACAGCGTGAACCATGCCGCTGATTTGGGTGCGGCCGCCGCTCTTGATATTCACCATGGTACGCATGGTGGCACCCGCACCGGGGATGCCGCAGAAGAGACCGCTCATGATGTTGCCGATACCCTGTCCCATCAGCTCGCGGTTGCTGTTGTGATGCGTCTTGGTCACATTGTCGGCCGCCACCGAGGTGAGCAGCGTGTCAATCGACCCCAACCCCGCCAGCGTCAAGCCCGGGATGATGGCCGCCTTGACGATGGCACCCCAGTCGAGACCGACCAGCGAGACCCCCTCTTTGGCGAAGAACGGCAAGGGGAAGCCGGCAGGAATGCTGCCGATGAGCAGCTTGTCCTCGAAATGGAGCGGCAGCGACGCCAACGTCATCACCATCAACGCCACCAACGTGGCGGGAATCTTCTTGGTGACGAGAGGGAAGAGATAGATGATCAGGATGGTGCCCAATCCCATCAGCAACGCATGCCACGACATGCCGCCCGCCACATGCTCGGGCAGTTGGGTAATCATATCCACCACCAGCACAGGCGACTTCATGCCCAGCAGAGGGTAGATCTGCTGCAGGATGATGATGACACCGATGCCGCTCATGAAGCCCGACAGGACAGGGTAGGGGATATAGCGGACATACTTGCCTATCTTCAAAAGGCCGAACACAATTTGGAAGATGCCGCACACAGCGCCAGCCAGCGACATGGAGATGAGCACAGCCGAGAAACTGCCGCTGCTGGCTGTCCATGCACCCGAGATGAGGCTGGCCGTAATCACCGTCATCGGTCCCGTGGGACCGCTGATCTGCGAGTGGGTGCCGCCAAACAACGAGGCGAAAAAGCCCAGCATCGTGGCACCCACCAATCCAGCCAACGCGCCCATCGATGAGGCAGCGGGATGGTCGATGCCGCCAAACGCTTGTATGCCGAAAGCCAGTGCCAACGGCAACGCGACAATACCGGCGGTGATGCCACCGAAGATGTCGCCCTTGATATTCTTTGTCGATATAAATGCCATAATATAATGTATTACAATTTTCTTTATTGTAGACTTTATGTCTCTCTTTCTCAAAGCCTCCATGGCTCGAAACCACCGTTGTCGCCACCGAGAAAGAGGGTACAAAAGTAAGTCTTTTTTCTTGTTTGTTTGAAAAATATATTGGCGGACAAAAAAAAGGGTGTATCTTTGCAAAAAATATCCCGACGATGAAAAAGACAACCCTCCTTCTGTTGTTGACCCTTTTGATGGTCACAGCATGCAGACCCACCGACGACGGCCCTACCCGTTATACCCTTGTCAACGCCCTCACCGACACCGAGTTGTGGGGCGGCTTGAACGTCTATATCTATGAGTACGACGCCAACGAGCATCGGGTGGACAGCTTCTATGTACAGAACCCCGAGTACAAGAAAGAATATGTCAACTATCCTCGCGAAGAGACCCGCTATCTGAAACTGCGGATGCTCTCCAACGAGAACACCGAGCGTTGGGGCGACACCATCTTCACCGTCGTCAAAGACCACAACACCGAAATCCGAGTCAACCTCAAGTTGATGAACAACTATTGTTTTAACGAACCCATGTTATGAAAAACAAAACATTACGTATCTTTGCAGCTCTTGCGGCACTGGTCGCTGTCGCTCTCCTTTCCTCATGTGAAAAAGAGGGAAAACTGTCGAAAAACACCCGTTTAGACACCGTCACCATGAAGAAGACCGTCTATCTCAACGGACAAGAGATGTACCAAATCAGCGAGCAACGCACCCAGCAATGGTTCTGGGAAGGCAACAACCTGTTCCGCATCGACTACACCGAGGACGAGTCCTCTTATTCCGAGCTCATCTTCACCCAACACCATCGCATCGTCAAGACGCAGATCGACGCCTATGGCATCGTCTCGACCTTCTGCTACGACGGTCGTCGCCTCGACACCATCCATGTCAGCGTCCGTGGTTTGCCGGCCTACTGCTGCATCTTCACCCATGACGACAACAAAATCAGTTCCATGCTCATCCACCCCTATAGCACCGCTGCCGACAGCACCGCCATTGCCAAAGGCCCCTTGCATTTGTTACCCCTCATGGGAGTGGACATCCCCCAACAGATTGTCGACCGGCAGATAGACCACATCGCTCGTCTATCCGATGCCAAATCCGCCGGTGATGTGTTGTATGAATACCGTTGGAACAAAGACAATGTTGCGTCGATGAAAGTCACCTATGCCGACGGCACCGCCGAGGACTATATCTATGAGTATGACGAAAACAAAAACCCCTACCGGCAATGCTTCACCTACTACGAGTGCAACGACGGTGACGGCCTCTTCGACGTGTTGTCCGAAAACAACATCCTCAGCATCACCACCTATTACGACCGCCAGTCGAACTACAAGTTCAACTACACCTACACCTACGACGACAAACTTCCTGTCACCAGCCAGCTCGTATACACCTATCACGCCTTCAACAACCAAGACTTGGAGGAGTCCGTCTTCACGGTCAAAGAGGAACGCACCTACAGTTACGTGAAGTAACTATTCGCCACAGGCGCCTGCATCGTTTCCCACAGCATAGCTGCTACCCTTCCCACAGGCGCCTGCTACCCCTCCCGCAGGCGCCTGTGGGAGGTAATAAACACGCCTCCTTGGAGGGACAAAAACGGATAAAGCGATATTGGGGCTATTTTCCGGCTGAGATGTATTTTTTCAATGCTTTGACATAGTCTCTGAATGCCTCTGTACCAGATGGAGTGATACGGCAGGTGGTGCGTGGCATCTTGCCTTTGAAGCCTTTTTCCACCGAGATATACCCTGCGGTGGTGAGTTTGTCAATCTGCACACTGAGGTTGCCCGAAGTGGCGCCCGTCTGTTCCTTAATATAAGTGAAGTCAGCTTCTTCTACACTCATGAGCAATGAGATGACTGCCAGCCGCAACTCGGAGTGCAGCAATGGGTCTAATGCAGGGAACATCATGGATTCTGTTTTTTTAGCATCCATCCGGGAATCACAAGGCCGATGAGTGAGAATAGAAGTATTGACAAACAGGGTGTGATTAATTCAAAAACGATTATTGTCTTGACCGATTCAACACTATAAACGATTATTGCTCTAATGACTCCCGAATACTCACAAAAGGCTACAAACAGGCCGCCGATAATACCGAACAACACCAGCCATTGTTTTTTCAATATATGACCTGTAATGGCAACCGCCATACCCATCAGCAGAATGATGACAGGTGTGATTGCCACCATTGCTTGGGTTGCTGTGGCGAGGTTGTCGTACAATTTCATAACTAAGAAATTCCAAATAAGTGCAAAGAGGTAAAAACCGATAACGATATAGCCGAAACTCCACCAAGTCTTGCCAACTAGTGTGCCTACAAGAGAGACGGGTGTCTGTGCCTGCTTTTTGTCGTGGATACGTATATTCCACCAGATGATGATGGGAAGGACAAGCCAAAGCAGATGTCCCAGAGGCGTGGCCGACAAGCCGTTGAAGAGAGCCACCATGACGGCTGTTCCCATTGTTGCAAGCCCAGCCATGTAGAGCGATTGCCCTGTATCCTTTGCCACTACATTCCTGCTACGTTCTATTTGTTCAGTGATAATTTCAAGACTGCGTTCTGCAGTGAGATTTGCATTCTCTTCCATTGTTGTTACTTTTTTTTGTTACTTTTTTACGATGCCTTTTTTTTTTATAACAAGTGCACTTTTTGTTCCAAATTGACGATGCAAAGATAAACAAGTTTATGAAATAAACTAAATTTAATTAGAAAATATTTTATAACTGTTTGTTATTTATCTATATAAAATTACTATACTAAAAGATGATTTGCTTATTTTTCAGAAATAGATTGTCGAAAAAACAAAAAATAAATGGTGCCTAAATTCTAGTTACAAGTGCAACACTGAGTAGAAAAAAAAGAGCACCAAAAATTGGTACTCTCAGGTAAAATGACTACTTTTGT
>CAJOQB010000198.1 GCA_905236405.1 uncultured Bacteroidales bacterium | reverse complement strand
TGAAAGTCGGCTCGTCGGCATCGGAGAGCGACTGCAGCTGGTTGATTTGCTCGTCGCTCACCACCACGCTGACAGGTGCCGACTGGTTGAATGGGCAGGCTTGTTGGCAGCAGTCGCAGCCATAGGCATAGCCCGAGAGTCGGAGCCCGTCGGGAAGGGTGTCGGAACGGTTCTCGATGGTGTTGTAGGAGATACAGCGTCGGGCATCGACCCAATAGCGGTTGCCGTCGCTTTGCAGTGCATGGTTGGGACAGGCATCGATACAACGTCGGCAGTCGCCGCAGCGGTTCTCGACGGGGGTGTCGTAGCGGTCGGTCGCCTGATTGAGCAGCAGCTCGCCCACAAAACAGAGGGAACCCAAACGGGGATGCACCAGCAGGGTGTTCTTCCCAATCCACCCCAAGCCTGCCCGCACAGCCCATTGGCGGTCGCTGATGGGGGCGGTGTCGACACAAGGACGCCCTTCCAGTTCGGGATATTGTTCTTTCAGGGCTGCCAACAATTGGTAGAGCTGTTGTTTGACGGTGTGGTGGTAGTCGTCGCCGTAGGCATATTGGGCAATGCGATGATTGCCTTGCATGGTCTGACTGGGTTTGTACCCCAGCAACACGCTGACGACGCTTTGGGTGCCTTCCATCAGTAGCCGTGGGTCGGCTCGCATCTCCACATGCTCCGCCATATAGCCCATCTCACCGTGGCATCCGTCGGTCAGCCAATGCCGCAGGTGTTGCTCGTAATCGGGCAACGCCTCCGCACAAGCCACTCCGCAGGCGTCGAAGCCTGCTTGCAGTGCCAAGGTGTGGATGGTGTCGGAGTGGAGCATCGGGGGTACCTCCTTGTCAGGCTTGTTCCCCTTGTTCTTCCGAAGGACGTTTCTTGCTGCCCTCGTAGAGTTTGAACTGGAGGAAACGGCAGTCAAGCGACCCGTTGAGCAGGGGTATCTTCTTGGAGGGATGGAGCCCGATGTGTTTCATGGCCTCGAAGTCGCTGGTGATGAGCCACACCTCGCAGTCTTTGCCATAGAGGTTCTTGAAGGTGTTGCCCAGTTGCTCGTACATGGTGTTGAGGTCTTCAATCTTGATGCGTTCGCCGTAAGGGGGATTGGTGACGATGAGGGTGCGTCCTTCGGGGGCGGCCTGTTCGGTGAAGGAGCCGTTGTAGAGCATCACGTCTTTGTGAAGCTTGGTGAACTGCAGGTTCTTCTCGCACTGCTCCAGCACCCGCATATCGATGTCGTTGCCCCATATCTCGTAGTCGAAATCGAGGCTGCCAATCTTACGGTCTTCCTCTGCTTTCAGACTTTTCCATTCGGCCATGTTGAACTCTTTCCACTTGTAGAAGCCGAAGTCGGAAGCTCGGTAATACTGTGCAGGAATACGGTTGGCCATCATGGCTGCCTCGATGAGCAGCGTTCCCGAGCCGCACATGGGATCCATAAAGTTGCAGTCGCAATTCCAGCCTGCCAGTTTCAGCATGCCTGCTGCCAGCACCTCGTTGATGGGGGCAATGCCGACAGCCTGACGGTAGCCGCGTTTGTGCAACGAGTCGCCGCTCGAGTTCATCAGCAGCGTCACATGATTGTCACGGATATGGAGGTTGAACTTGTAGTCGGCGCTCTCGGTGTCTATTGAGGGACGACGACCGAAGTTCCTGCGGAAACGGTCGGCGATGGCATCCTTGGTGCGGAGTGCAGCATAGTAGGAATGGGTGAAGATGTCGCCGCTCGTGGCGCTGTCTATCATGAAAGTACTGTCCACGTCGAGGATCTTCTCCCACTTGATTTGGTACACTTGGTTGTAGAGCTCGTCGGTGTCGTTGGCTTCAAACTCGGCAAACGGACGCAGGATGGCCAATGCCGTGCGGCAGCAGTAGTTGGCACGGTACAGCACTTTCATGTCGCCCTCGAAGCTGACGGCACGGTTGATGGGCTCCACCTTTGTTGCTCCCAGTTCACGCAGTTCGTCGGCCAGCACCTCTTCGAGACCTTGCATTGTCTTGGCAATCATGGCGAACTTCTGGCCGCTTGTTTTCTCTTGCGGGATAACCTTCCCGCCTTGTTTCTGTATTATCATGGTTGTTTAGTTTTTTTTTGTTTCTTTTTTCTACGACTGCCCCGAGAGCGTTCTTCTGCTGTCGCCTCGCGACCTGCCACATGAGCCGTCACCTCTTCGGCAGTGGTCATCTTCATCAGCCGCATCGCGTCACGGCTTCTTCTTCCATTCAGCACCGCTGTGTTGATTTCGTAGCCCACCAGTATTACCAGGCAGTTGAAGAACACCCACAGCATCACCACCAAGATGGTGCCTATCGAGCCATAGATGAGGTTGTATCTGTTGAAGTTGTTAAAATAGATTTGGAAAGCCCACGACAGCAGCAGGAAGCCTGCTGTCGCCACCACGGCACCGGACGAGAGGAAGCCCACACGCTGTTTCTTGACAGGTGCACAGTAGTAGATGAAACTGATGAGTATTAGCAGGAAGGTGATAATCAACAGCCATCGACCAATGTTGATGGCGATGAACGTCAGGTGGTTCTTGGGGATGATGTTGTTGTCCACCAAATAGTGGATACTGATCTTGTAGCCTAAGAAGAGCGAGAGCACCAACGCCAGCATCAGGAACAACACAAACACCAGCATCAGACAAAGCATATAGCGAGGCACGAACGGGCGTGTCTCCACGCTCTTGTTGGCAAAGTTGAATGACATCAGCAGCCCGTGCATGCCGTTGGTGGCAAGGATGATGGCAGTGACAAAACCTATCGACAACAGGTTGCCATGGCGATGTCCCATGATGTCGTTGACTGTGGACGAAAGATAGTCGTAGATGGTGGGTGGCAGGATGCCGTGCAGTTGGAAGAGCAGTTCGTCTTGCAGACCGTCGACAGGGAAATAGGCCACCAACGAGAAGAAGAAAATCAGCAGTGGCGGCAGTGCCATCAAGAAAGAATAGGACATTCCTTTGGCTCGTTGCCACAGTATGCCGTTGCTGATGCCCGAAAAGAAATAGCGAAGCACTACATAGATAGGCACACCGCCCGACCCAGGCATCATCCTGTTGCGCATCCAAAAGAGGGTCGAGCGTACCCATCGCTGATAGAGTTGGCGATGCAGCCAATTCCCCAATCGCGACCCGCTCTCCTTCTGCTTGGAGGTGTTCAGGGCTTCTGTCGACGCCCAGTTGTAAGCGTTGCGTCTATTCTGTTCGTGCCGATTGTCCATCTTGCTTATTCTGCCAGCAGGCTCAGGTCGAGACTTTTGATATGGTGTGTCAAGGCACCTACCGAGATGAAGTCGACACCTGTCTCGGCATATGCCCGCAGGGTCTCGTCGGTGATGCCGCCGCTGGCTTCCGTCTCATAGCGATGGTCGATACGGCGGACAGCCTCTTTCAATGTCGTGGTGTCGAAGTTGTCGAGCATAATGCGGTCGACGCCGCCGTGCTCCAGCACCTGTTGCAACTCGTCCAGATTGCGAACCTCGATTTCGATTTTCAGGTTCTTGCCTTTCTCTTTTAGGTATTGGTGTGTACGGTCGATGGCAGCGGCAATGCCCCCAGCGAAGTCGATATGGTTGTCTTTCAGCATCACCATGTCGTACAACCCGATACGGTGGTTGGTGCCACCGCCGCATTTCACAGCGTATTTCTCTAACAGTCGCATGTTGGGAGTGGTCTTCCGTGTGTCCAACAGTTGGGTATCCAACCCTTGCAGCATCTCCACCATGCGGTGGGTCTCGGTGGCGATGCCTGACATACGTTGCATGAAGTTCAGTGCTGTCCGCTCTGCCGTCAGTATCGAGGCAGAAGGCCCTTCTATCGTCATCACCACATCGCCTTTCTGCAACGGAGTGCCGTCTTCTTTCTTGATTTCAACATGCAGACGGTTGTCCACCAGTTCAAACACACGTTTTCCTACCTTGGCACCGCAGAGGACACCCTCCTTCTTGGCCACCATTTTGGCCTTGCCGCAAGCGTCGGGAGGAATACAAGCCAACGTGCTGTGGTCGCCGTCGCCAATATCCTCACGCAGCGCCATACGGATAAGTTCATCCAAATTTGCTTCGTGTATCATCATTTCAATCAACTAATTTACAGTGACCTGTGAGTGGATTGTGTCGCTAAGGCCACTTGTTAACACTACTGCAAAGATACTAAAAACACTGTAAGTTGCTAAAAAATGTGAAAATGAGACAGTCTCTTTCGTAAAAAACATCATTCATTCACAACCACTCGCAACCCTCTACCCGAGCCGACTTGCACCACATACACCCCTCTCGATGGGGCGGCTATCCTGTAGGGGCTGCCTGTGGCGGTCGATGTGGAGAGGCATCGTCCCGACATGTCGTACAAGGTGACCCTTCGCCCTGTGGCACCGGCCACACATACGGTTTGTCGTTCCGACCATACAGCACAGTTTTGTTCCTCTGTCGGGTTGGATGCCGTAGGCTCGAAGAAAGCGACCAAGGTGCTGTCGTATTGCAGGGTCACCCTTCGAGGGTTGTTTACATTGCCGTCGTTCCATTTGGTGAAACGGTAGCCCTCCATCGGCAACGCCCCTATCTCCAACTCGTCACCACAGGTGTATCGTCCTGTGCCGATGCCGATACCCCACAGGGTGTTGTTGCTGACAACAGCCATGGCACATCGCTCCAGATGCACAGCCACGGTGTCGTGAATCCACAGAGT
>CAJOQB010000197.1 GCA_905236405.1 uncultured Bacteroidales bacterium | reverse complement strand
TTGTGGCAGAGTTCGCAGGTCTCGCGGATGTTCTGCATGCTGACGGGCTGGCCGCCGACGGTGTTGTTGGTGACGGTGAGAACCATGAAGGGGACGTTGCCTTTGTTCTCTTGGAGTATCTTCTCTAGTTTCTCCAAGTCGACATTGCCTTTGAAGGGAACCTCAAGTTGGGTGTCGTAAGCCTCGCGGACGGTGACGTCGATGGCGAATGCCTTGCGGCTCTCGATGTGGCCCTTGGTGGTGTCGAAGTGGGCGTTGCCGGGGATAATCATGCCGGGTTTCACCAAGTAGCTGAACAGCACGTTCTCGGCTGCACGGCCTTGGTGAGTGGGGATGACGTAGTTGAAACCGGTGAGCTCGGTGATGGTGTCTTTCATGTGATAGAACGAGCGGGCACCGCCGTAGCTCTCGTCGCCCATCATCATGGCGCCCCACTGGCGGTCGCTCATGGCGCCGGTACCGCTGTCGGTCAACAGGTCGATGTAGACGTAGTCGCTCTTGAGCATGAAGACGTTCTGGTGGGCGTCGTTGAGCCATTTCTCGCGTTGTTCGCGGGTGCTTTTCTTGATGGGTTCAACCATCTTGATTTTCCAAGCTTCTGCAAAAGGTAATTCCATGGTATAAGTTTTTTTATGATTAATATTGTTTGATGAATGATAAATGTCGCAACAGGGCTGCCTGATGATGCAGGCGGCGGTGGGCGTCTCTTCCAACGGGGGAGAAAAGTAAAGATACAGGTAAATGGATACAACCCCGTCAGAACTGCTGTTCGGGGAAGACATCTCTCTTCTTGATGTTCAGAAAGAGATGGTTAGCACTAATATTTGAGTTCTCTTGTCTCATAATTGGCCGCTGCAAAGATACACTTTTTTTTTAATATGCAAGTTTTTCCCTCCTTTGTGTCGAAAAAGGAGGCGGGGGGGGTATTCTTTTGTGACGAGGTGCTGTTGCTTTGTTAATATTAATGTCTTTCGTTAAAAAAATGAAAAGACCGATGAAAAATAATACCTTTGCATTGAGAATATACAGTACAGTTGACTGGATAGAAATATATCAAATGGATGAATGTGAGCAAAAAACCACATTGTTTAGATGTGTTAAGCAAGGGGTTCTTTTGCCTTTCATCCGTATGCGAATGACATAATAGTTTAATAATATATAGTGTTATGAAAGATATTTTCGACAGAATCAAAGAATCGAACGGCGGCCCGTTGGGTCAGTACCAAAAGAACGCCGACGGCTATTTCATGTTCCCCAAACTGGAAGGTGAGATTGGTCCCGAGATGGTGTTCAACGGAAAAAAAGTGTTGAACTGGAGCTTGAACAACTACCTGGGCTTGGCCAACCTGCCCGAGGTGCGTGAAGCCGATGCCGAGGGTGCCCGCCGTTGGGGATTGGGTGCTCCGATGGGTGCCCGTATGATGAGCGGCCACACGGTATACCACGAGGAGTTTGAGAAGATGCTGGCCGACTTCATCGGCAAGCCTGCCGGCTATCTGATGAACTTCGGCTACCAAGGTATGCTCTCCATCATCGATGTGTTGACCACTCGTCGCGATGTTATTGTCTATGACGCTGAGGCTCATGCCTGCATCATGGACGGTCTGCGTCTGAGCTTCGCCAAGCGTTATGTCTATCAGCACAACAACATGGAAAGCCTCCGCAAACAGCTCGAAGTGGCTTGCAAGCTGGCTGAGCAACAGGGCGGTGGTGTGCTGGTGATTACCGAGGGTGTATACGGCATGGCCGGCGACCTGGGCAAGCTCGACGAGATTGTGGCCTTGAAGAAGGAATATCCTTTCCGCCTGCTGATTGACGACGCTCACGGCTTGGGTACCATGGGCAAACGCGGTAGCGGTACCCCCGAACACTTCGGTTGCGAGGATGGCATCGATGTCCATTTCTGTGCCTTTGCCAAGAGCATGGCCTTGATTGGTGGCTTTGTGGGTTCGGAGCCTGAGATTATCGACCATCTGCGTTTCAACATGCGTTCGCAGATTTACGCCAAGTCGTTGCCTCTGCCCATCGTCTACGGTGCCAAGAAACGTCTGGAACTCATCATCGAGCATCCCGAGTATCGTGAACACCTTTGGGAGATTGTCAACACGTTGCAAGGCGCTCTCCGCGAAGAGGGCTTCAACCTGGGCAACACCCAGTCGCCTGTGACCCCCGTCTACTTCGAGGCTGGTGTCAACGAGGGTACCAACGTGGTGGTCGACCTCCGCGAGAACTACGGTATCTTCTGTTCCATCGTCACCTATCCTGTGGTGCCCAAGGGTCAGGTGATGCTCCGCATCATCCCCACGGCAAGCCACACGATGGAGCATGTGAAACGCACCGTCGAGGTGTTCAAGGAAATCAAGGCCAAACTGGACCGCGGCGAATACAACAAGCCGATGCCCGACATGAACCTGGTCAAGAGAAAATAAATGGTCGCTTGTCCTCAATCACTGGAAGCTATATGAAATATCAGTTAGTATGTAAGAAATGCGGCAAGGTCGTGGGCGATTTTGCTGCATGGTTCCAACAGGATCAGAAATGCTCGTGCGGCAGCAACCATGCCGAAGTGGTGTATGGCGACGAGGTCTATCAGAAGATGAAGGCCACTCGTTGGTCGGAGTTGAAAGGCAACAGCGCCAACGAACTCTACTTCGACTTTCTGCCGTTGATGCACTGCGAAAACATTGTCACCCAAGGCGAAGGGGCTATCCCCATCGAGCGATGGGAACATATGGAGCGTTTTGCCAAGGAACAACACGGCATTGACTGTCAGGTGTATGTCTACCGCAACGACCTCAACGGCGGCAGCGGCACCTTCAAGGACATCAGTGCGGCACTGGCTGCTTCGGTGATGAAGGAACACGACGTCAAAGGATACTGTCTGGCCTCGACGGGCAACGCCGCCAGTGCCTACGCCACCTATCTCCACAAAGCAGGCATCCCCTGCCATGTCTTCTCGCCCAAGTGCCTCGACGAGGCTTCGGT
>CAJOQB010000196.1 GCA_905236405.1 uncultured Bacteroidales bacterium | reverse complement strand
GCCGCCGATGATGAGCTTCGGGTGGTGCTCAAGGGCCTTCTTCTCCATGTCCTCGTAATCAACCATGCCGGTCTCTTCCTTCACCTGGTAGCCAACCACCTTGTAGTTGATGCCGGAGAAGTTGACGGGGCTGCCGTGCGAAAGGTGGCCACCGTGATTGAGGTCCATGCCCATGAAGGTGTCGCCGCTGTTGAGGCAAGCCAGGAACACGGCCATGTTGGCTTGTGCACCACTGTGGGGCTGAACGTTGGCCCAGCAGGCGCCGTAAAGCTGTTTGGCACGCTCGATGGCGATGGTCTCGCTCTGGTCGACAATCTGGCAGCCGCCATAGTAGCGTTTGCCAGGATAGCCCTCGGCATATTTGTTGGTCATCACGCTGCCCATGGCTTCCATCACCTGGTCGCTGACGAAGTTTTCGGAGGCAATCAGTTCGATGCCTTTGGTTTGACGCTCACGCTCTTTCTGGATGAGGTCGAAGATAGCGGTATCTCTTTGCATATCAGTATTATTTAATTTGTTTTACTTGTTGTTCAGTTTTGCAAAGATAGTAATTATTTTATATTCCGTTAATTTTTTCGGTGACATTCTTGTTTGCTATTTCAAAAAAAGGTGTAATTTTGCATTTTCGCAATATAATAGAATAATAGTAATATGAAACGTCTCACTATATTCATAATCTTGTTTTTCGCCTTTGTGGGCGGGACATCGGCACAGACATTGTCGCAGGACAAAAGTAGCAAGTTGTACGGCTATCGCAACGACGAGGGCGGCTGGCAGATTGCCCCACAGTTTGGCACCGCTTTCGAGTTTCAGGGCAAGTTCAAACGCTTTGCCGTGGTGAAACTGGACCGCTATTGGGGTTGCTGCGACGTGCGTGGACAGATGATTGTCCGCAACATCTTCAACACCTGGGAGGAGGCTGAGGCCGCCGGCAAAGCATGGGAGAAAGGCGACGAACCCGGCAAATGGGTCTATCCGATGATGAACCCTGCCGACCACAAATGGGGCTTTGTCAACTACTATGGCGACTGGAAGTTCATGCCTGTCTATCAGGACGCCACCCCCTACACAGGCGACGAGCCGATGACCTATGCCTGTGTCAAACAGGGCGACCGTTGGGGTTGCATCGACGGCAAAGGGGTGATGGTGATTGCCAATGTGTTCATGGAACAGCATGATGCATACTTGGCCGGTCAGCAATGGATCAACGGCCTGCACTACGACACATGGCGCTATCCCACCTGCGACAAGAACACCGGCATGTGGGGCTATGTGAACTATCTGGGTCGCTGGTGTGTGGAACCCGAATACGAGGCCACCGATTTCTTCGGGCCCGACCACAACTACATCTATGCCCAAGTGAAACAGAACGGTCGTTGGGGGTCGATTGACCGCAACGGCAAGGAGATATCGCATTGCATCTTCTACTCCATGCAGGATGCCGACTATGCCTTGAGCCAGATAGAGCATGGCCGTCCACTGAGCGACTGGCGTGTGCCGGTGACCGACATCGCCACGGGCAAATACGGATGGGTCGACCCCACGGGCGAATGGTGCATCGAACCTATCTATGACGACGCCACCCGTTTCGCCAACGACACGGGTCGCTTCGCTACCTGCCGCTACGAAGGCTTCTGGGCCAGCATCGACAACAACGGCGAATGGCTGTCGAAGAATGTCTTTGTCAACACCAACGACGCCTATGCCGCCGGCTATGAGTGGGACAACGACCAAGAACTGGGTCATTGGCTGTGGCCGGTGAAGAATGTCGAGACGGGCTATTGGGGTTATGTCGACTTCCAAGGCAACTATGTCATCGCTCCCCATTTCGAGGATGCCCGTCCCTTTATCCGCACTTGGAACAACCGCGCCGCTCCCTCCAAGATGGACGGCAAGTGGGGTTGTATCGACCATACCGGCCAGTTTGTGGTGAAGAACATCTATGAGACCAACTCGGAGGCCATCAACGCCGGTCGCCGTTGGGCAGAGAAACAAAAGTTCTAACATAGATTGCGCTCCCATGGACCTGCTCATCAAAAACGCCTATATCGTCAACGAGGGAAGTGTGTCGTTCGGTGCGGTGACTGTCAAAGGCGACCGTATCGATGCCATCTACCGTTATGAAGATGGTAGGGAACCCGACGAGGTGAGGAACGCCGCCACGATTATCGATGCTGAAGGCGGCTATCTGTTGCCAGGCGTGATTGACACCCATGTCCATTTCCGTGACCCTGGGTTGACCGACAAGGCCGACTTCGCTACCGAGAGTCGTGCTGCCGCTGCAGGCGGTGTCACCTCGGTCGTCGATATGCCCAACACGCAGCCGCAAACCACGACGCTGGCGTTGTTGGAGGAGAAAGAGCGGATGGCGGCGGAGAAAAGCGTGGTCAACTACGGTTTCATGCTGGGCGCCACCAACGACAACATCGACGAACTGTTGGCCATAGACCCTCGTCGTTATGCTGCCATCAAGCTGTTCCTCGGCTCGTCGACAGGCAATATGCTGGTCAACGATGCCCTGAAGCTCGACCACCTCTTCAAGGAGTCGAAAAAACTGATTGTGGCTCACTGCGAGGATGAGTCGATTATCAAGAACAACACCATCATGTATCGCGCCGAGGTGGGTGGTACCGAGAAGGAGACGGCAGAGCTGCATCCCAAGATCCGCACTTCCGAGGCTTGCTATGTGTCGACCTACAAGGCGGTGGAACGTGCCCGCAAGTATGGCACCCGTCTCCATATCGCCCATGTGAGCACCGCCACCGAGCTGAACCTTTTCAGCAACCAGTCGCTCGACGAGAAGAACGTCACCGCCGAGGTGACCCCCAACCACCTGTGGTTCGACGACCGCGACTATCCTGCTTTGGGCAACAAAATCAAATGCAACCCCGCCATCAAGTCCAACGACGACCGTCTGGCGTTGTGGGCTGCTCTCTACGACGGATTGATTGACACCATCGGCTCCGACCATGCCCCCCATACGCTGCAAAGTAAAGAGAAACCCTATTTTGACGCTCCCAGCGGCATCCCCTCCATACAGCACACGCTGCTGATGATGCTGGAGCCGTTCTTCGCCACCACCGAGTCGCTCGACCCACAGATAGCCCCTACGTGGTTCCCCCTGTTAGTGGAGAAGATGTGTCACAACCCCGCCACCCTTTTTGGTATCGACGAACGAGGCTTCATCCGTCAAGGGTACTATGCCGATATGGTGTTGGTGCGTCCCCATGTGGAGACACGAATCGACAGGAGCGACCTGTTGTACAAATGCCAGTGGTCGCCGCTCGAAGGGATGGTCTTCCATAGTCGTGTCGAACTCACCCTTGTCGACGGACAGGTGGCTTACCGTTATGGCCACTCCGACGAGTGTTTCGGCAATCATCCCATGCTTTTGACATATAATAAATAATGAATATGAAAAACAAGAAAACACCCCTGCGTCGCTTTGTGCTGCTGATTGTCATTATGACGATAGGCATGGGCGGTGCTGTCGCTCAGTCGTCGTTGTTCGCCTATCACAAGGAGATGGTGCCCAACTTCAAGAAGATTAATAAGTACACCACCAATCCCAACAACCAGTACTACTACCCCAAACTGTTGCAACGCTTTGTGGATGGCGACACCACGCTCACCTTCGAGGAGTGCCACTATCTCTACTACGGCAACATGTTCACCCCTGATTATTTCGGCTATCGCCATTCCTATCTGCTCGATACAGCAGATCAAGTATTTAAACAAATCACCGATTCGATGCCTGCTGAAGAGGTCACGAAAGTGTTGGAGCAGGCACTTGCGCTCTCCATTCAGGGTATTCAAGACGACCCAATCAATCCCAAGTGCTACCTCTACGCCGTCACGCTGCTTGATAAACTGGGTCGATTCGACGAGGCGGCTGTTTACAATAGCCATCTACGCTCCATTGTCTTCACCATCCTCAAATCGGGCGACGGGCACTCCACTAAAAAGGCGTGGTATGCCAACACCGTCTCCGACGAGTATGTGCTGCTCAACCTGATTGGTTTCGATGTGGCGGGACAGGCTTTGATATACGACAAGAAGGAAGCCTACGACAAGATGATGGTCATCGACGAGGACGGCTATCAGTCGGAACTTTACTTCAATGTCAGTCGAATAATGAAATCATTTAGTTCAAAGTTTTAAAGAAACAAGTATATGAAAAAAGCACTTCTTCTCTTTCTCGGTATTGTCCTGATGGCCGGAAGCCTCTATGCCGACAACCGTAAGCAGATCAAGCGTGACCAGCTGCCAAAGGCTGCACAACACTATGTGATGGACAACTGGAACAATGTCTCCATCAGCTATTGCTGGCAGGAGATTGACGGCTCCAAGATTGAATACAGGGTGCGTTTAGTCGACGGCACCGTCATCCTCTTCAACCGCGACGGCAGATGGAAAGAGGTGGTGTCGGAGAAAGCCCTTCCCGAAAGCGCCATCCCTGCCTCCATCCGCACCTATGTCAAGCAGATGTACAGAGGGAGCGAGATTCTTGCGATGAGGAAAGACCCCGAACATTGCATAGTGAGTCTCGACAGCGGCGAGGAACTGTTGTTCGACTTCTCGGGCAGCTTTGTGCGATAACAGCGAAACAAATCAATCATCAAATAATAATTAACATCTAAAACACTCATGAGCAATTTAATAAAAATTAGTTCGGTCACGAAGAAACTCGTGATTGCTCTGTTGGGAGGGTTCTTGCTGCTCTTCCTTGCTTTCCACATGTGTGCCAACCTCTGCATTCTGAGGAATGACGGTGGATTATGGTACTCGCAGTTCTGCCACTTTATGGGCACCAATATCTTTGTCAAGGTATTCGAGGTTGTTCTGCTGGCTGTGGTGTTACTCCACATTGTCTTCACTATTATCATCACCCTTCAAAACCAGAAGTCGCGTCCGGTCGCTTACCATCATGTCAGCAAGACCAAGACTGCCAAGGGTTCGAAGATTGCCATCTGGACAGGCCTTCTCATTTTGGCCTTCTTGGTCCTTCACTTCTGCAACTTCTACTTTGTGAAGATGGGTGTCACCGAAGGTATCTATATGGCCAAGACCGAAGACTTGCAGACTCCGCAGGTGTCGGCAGTGCTTCAGCAGAGCCAGGCTTATGGCATGACTCCCGAAGAGTTTGTCTCTGCCAACGAGCAACAACTACAAATGATGAGCAGCCAGCTCGACGAGCAGATGCTCCAGCAGTACACCGATCAGGTGGAAAAGATGCGTCAGGCACTCCCCATCGTCACCTTCCTCAGTAATATTGACGAGGACCAAATCAGCGAGGATGGCAAATGGATTCACAAAATCAGCAAAGAAGACAAACGTGCGCTGAAAGAAGCTGTCGAGGACATCGAGCTCGAACCCGACTTCTACTATCAGGCTCGCGACCTCTTCAACAACGGTTTGATTGTGCTCCTCTATCTGGCTTTCTTTGTGGTGCTGTGGTTCCACATGCGTCATGCTTTCGAGAGCGCATTCCAAACACTGGGCCTCACCAACTACACTTGGTATCCCATCATCTCCGTCATCGGCATCATCTATGCATGGGTGATTTGCTTGGGCTTTGCATTGGTGCCACTCTATGTGCTGCTGTTTGTCTAACTAATAATTATTAAAGATTACGTCTATGTATTTAGATTCCAAGATACCAGAAGGTCCTTTGTCAGAGAAATGGACCAATTATAAATCGGCACAGAAGCTGGTCAATCCTTCGAACAAACGCAAAATCAAAATCATCGTTGTCGGTACAGGTCTGGCTGGTGCCTCCGCTGCCGCCTCTTTGGGTGCTTTGGGTTTCGATGTCGACATCTTCTGCATTCAGGACAGTCCCCGTCGAGCCCACTCCATCGCTGCACAGGGTGGTATCAACGCTGCCAAGAACTATCAGAACGACGGCGACTCTATCGGTCGTCTGTTCAAAGACACCATCAAGGGCGGTGACTACCGTGCCCGCGAAGCCAACGTCTATCGTCTGGCCGAAGTCAGTGCGGCGATCATCGACCAGTGCGTCGCACAGGGCATCCCGTTCGCCCGTGAGTACGGCGGCTATCTGGCCAACCGTTC
>CAJOQB010000195.1 GCA_905236405.1 uncultured Bacteroidales bacterium | reverse complement strand
GTGAGCAACGATTAGGTGGTGCTGCCAACGTGGCACTCAATATCCATTCAATGGGAGCCAAACCTATTATCTGCAGCGTCTTGGGCAACGATGACCATAACAAGGAGTTTCAAAAGATAATGTATGGCTATGACATGGACAAACGGGGTATCATCACCTCTGATGTCCGTCGTACCACGGTCAAGAGTCGTGTGATAGGCAACAAGATGCATATTGTCCGTGTCGACGAAGAAGACACGATGCCTCTCAACAACAATGACGAAGAGGCTCTTCTTGACCGTGTGCGTCGCATCTTGAAACAGGTCCCTGTCAGTGCCATTATCTTCCAAGATTATGACAAAGGGGTCATCACTCCCCATGTGATTGACGCCGTTACCGAAATGGCTCGTAAGAAGAACATCATCACCACTGTCGATCCCAAGCATCGCAACTTTAGTCATTACCATGATGTCACCCTTTTCAAACCCAACCTGAAGGAGTTGCGTGAGGGGCTCAACATCGAAATTGACGACAGCTCGGTGGAATCACTTCGACACGACCTTGGACGAGCTGCCCAAATTATCCACGATCAGCAGCATGTCGAGATTGTCTTGATAACCCTTGGCGACAAAGGTGTTTTCCTGTGTGATTTTCGAGGCTCCGAACCCCAGACGCTTATCCTCCCTGCCCAGTTGCGTAGCGTGGCCGATGTGTCTGGTGCTGGCGATACTGTCATCAGCGTTGCCACTTTGGCATTGGCTGCGGGTCTTCCTGTCGAGCAAGTGGGCAACCTGGCCAACCATGCAGGTGGCATAGTGTGTGAGCAGGTGGGTGTTGTTCCTATCGACTGTCAGCGACTACAAGAAGAGACAGCCAATGAGTAGTAATCGAAAACAAACCATCGTTCCCGATATGGAAGAGCACCCAACCGAAAAGATTATCTCGCTCGAAGAAATTGACGTTCCCCACTTCTGGGGCAACAACGAAAAGATGCTCGACTTCGTCAGGCTCCTTTTCCCTAAGCTGAAATTGATTGTCAGGGGAGAGATGTTGAAGGTGATTGGTCCGCAAGAAGAGGTCGATTTCTTCGATGGCAAGTTTACATCGATGCTCACCTACTATGAGAAGTTTGGACGTATCACCGAGAATGCCGTCATGCAGATAATGGAAAACGGCGGTTCGTCGCCCGATGCCGAGACCAACGACGAGATTCTTGTTCATGGTCGCAACGGCATACTGGTCAAAGCACGAACCCCCAACCAGCGTTGTCTTGTCAATGCGGTGAAAGAAAACGACATGGTATTTGCCATTGGTCCTGCAGGTACGGGAAAGACCTACACCGCTGTCGCTTTGGCGGTAAGGGCACTAAAAAACAAAGAGGTGCGTCGCATCATCCTTACCCGTCCCGCTGTCGAGGCGGGTGAAAACCTTGGCTTCCTCCCTGGCGACCTGCGTGACAAGCTCGACCCCTATCTGCAGCCGCTTTACGATGCCCTTCGCGATATGATTCCTCAGCAGAAGTTGCTTTCCTATTGGGAGGACAACACCATCGAGATTGCCCCTCTTGCCTTCATGCGTGGCCGCACCCTCGACAACGCCTTCGTCATCCTCGACGAGGCACAGAACGCCACCTCCTCGCAGCTCAAGATGTTCCTCACCCGCATGGGTCGCAACGCCAAGTTTGTCGTCACGGGCGATGTCACCCAAATCGACTTGCCCCACCACCAACGTTCCGGACTCGTCCAGGCCACCCAACTGTTGCACGATGTCCAAGGTGTTGCTGTCGTGCAGCTCGACTCCAGCGACGTTGTCCGTCACCCGCTGGTGACACGCATCATCCGTGCCTACGACAGTCTCGGTTCCATCCCCTCTGCCCAAGCTCCATCACGCAGGCCTTCTTCACAGGATGAGCAGACGAAAGACGCAGGCACGCCTTCCATCGAGGCCCACAGCCCGGTGCCACCCCAATCCACCATGCCATGATCACCCATCCCCATTGCAAAATCAACCTCGGGCTCCATGTGGTGGCTCGTCGGCCCGACGGCTACCACGACCTGCAGACCCTCTTTGTCCCCGTGCCCTTGTGCGACGAGCTCGAAATCGTCGCCTCCCAACAGTTCGCCTTTCAGCAACAAGGCATCATCGTCGACGGTCCCCCCGACGACAACCTCTGTGTGCGTGCCTACCGTCTCTTGCAGCGTCATTGTCCCCAGGTGGGGCCTGTCGCCATGCGACTCGACAAGCGCATACCCTTCGGGGCAGGACTTGGCGGCGGCAGCAGCGACGCCGCTTTTGTGCTGTTGATGTTGCGACAGCTCTTCCACCTGGATCTCACCGATGGCCAGTTGGCCCACCTGGCTGTCCAGCTCGGAGCCGACTGTCCTTTCTTCGTCGGCCACACCCCCGCCTATGCCACCGGCATTGGTGACATCCTCGAGCCCGTCGAGGCAGACCTTAGTCCCTATCGGCTGGTGTTGCTCAAACCTGCCGATGCTGTCTCCACTCGCGAAGCCTACGGTGGCATCCAACCCAATGCCTCTCAGCGACCCGATTTGCGACAAGCCATCCGCCAGCCCATCCAACAGTGGCGACACCTTGTCGTCAACGATTTCGAGGCCACTGTCTTTCCCCACCATCCCCGTATTGCTTTCCTCAAAGAGTACTTGTATCGTCAGGGTGCCCTCTATGCCTCCATGTCGGGCAGCGGCGCTGCCGTCTACGGACTCTTTGACCCCCATGCCGATATCGACCTTTCCTCACTCCCTCAGTCCGAGGTCCTCTACATCAGTCGCTGAGATGGCCTGCTGTTAGAGGAAAAAAAAAGCCTCCCGTCGAGCGATAACGACCGACGGGAGGCTTCGTGTTTAAGTTGCGACACTATTCTGATGTTCTGAGCACCTATTTATTCCCCTTGGCGCGGTTGTGTGTGCGACATAGCATCTGACAGTTCTCCTCTGTCGTGGCACCGCCTTGGCTCCAAGCCGAGACATGGTCTGCTTCCATCTCCTTCTCGCCCCAAACCTTTGTTCTATGTGCCTCGTGCCCCATGGCGCACAGTGGGCAGTTGCTCACTCCTCGGCGACGGGCGTCGTCGGTCTGTCGTCTGTACACCCGTCGTTTTGTAGCCTCATCGAACACCCTCACGTCAAGCAGGCGTGTGTCCACTTCACCACCTAGCAGGTATTCAAACACGCCTTTGTGGTTCTTCACACAAGGGTCGTCCATCAGTTCGGCGGCCCTCTGTGTCATTTCTTTCTGATTGTAGGTAGTGTCGTGGTAGTCATCGTATAATTGTCCCCATTTCAGACCGCACATCTCGCTGTAGCAATCAGCAAAGATGCTTTCCGCCCAGGCTATCACATTGTTGAAATGAGTCTGAAGCTCGTCGATATGTGCCTCGCGACGATGAGCCTGCATGTACTCTTCCACCTGTCCATGACTCACCCAGTCAAGAGCGGTGTTGAGGAAGTCCTGCCGCTTGACGGACCCGCGAACGTAGGCGCTCCATTTCTGCACGTTGGCATTGCGGCTGTTGCTGAATACGGTGCGTGCCTTGGTGACAAAAGGGCCGCTGTAGACAGCGTTCAGCTCTTCTTGCTCGTTGAGCGGGATGCCGGCTATGTTGATGGTTTGGAACCATTGTTTTATCTCGCTCTCGGAACCTTCACATTCGTATACCAACAGCGTGGTGTTCTCTATTAGCGTCTGCTTGTCCATTGGCAATGCGTGGAATCGGTAGGGTAACTCATTGTTCATTACAGAGAACTTGTCGGTCAGAAACCGTCCAAGCGAGGTGATGCGCTGTTGTCCATCAAGCACCTCCAGTCGCCCATCGGGCAGCTTGTTGAAGTACAGCAACCCTAACGGATACCGTTTCAGCACAGAGTCTATTACCGCCACCTCCTTCTTGCCATTGTCCTCGGCATAGAGATAGTTGCGTTGGTATTCGGGCTGGATAGTCAGCCTGCCGGAAAGACCATACAGCCCTTTCTCCTCCAGCTCGTTGTACACGAAACCGTCGCACAGTTCCGCGATGGTGTATTGTTTCAGTTTGGTTTGCATGACTTTTTACTATTTAAATAGACCACCTTTGCCGTTGCCAAAGAGGTATTTGCCGCCATCTGCGAGAATCACAAGCAGAATGGCAAAACCTATCAGTCCCATTCTTCCTTTTTTTAGATTGTTTAGATTTCGCGTAAACTGTCAATCGTATCATCAAGACTGGAGACTGCATTATCGAGTGCGTCGATAGCTTCCTGCATTTGGTCGCCACGTTCGCTCTCTTGCAAGCCTTCTGGCATATTGTCGTATTTCTCCTCTTCGTCGTCTTTCATCGATTCGAGTTTTGACTTGATTTCTTCGAGCGAAGCAATGTGCTTCGCGATTTCTTTTCTTCCTTGTGCGTTCATAGTATTTAATGTGTTTAAGTTGTTTTATCCTTGAGCAGGCTTGAAGGCGCTACCCCATGCTTTTCTTGTAATTTGAGACTCCATGCCATAGCTTCTACGAGAATACCCGGAAGCGGCCTTCTGCCGAGCGTCTTTTCCCCAGCCTTTTTGTGTCTTCTTTGCTCTCTTTTCTGTATAGGCGAGGGTGCGCTTTTTTATTTTGGGTGTTGCTGGCAAATCTGGTAGTGTCAACAATTCTTTTGTCAACTCACAGTATTCTGACAAATCCTCACCCTTCCCGTTCATCATCGCTATTATCTTGTCCTTCGTTGGAAAAAAGGGAGGCAGTTGTTTTAGTTTTATCTTTCGAGGTACCAATCTGCGAAGTGTCAGTGCAAAGAATGATACATATAGCCTGGGATGGGTGCAAGTGCCGTCTTCCAGTTCACATAATAGCTTTTCCGTAATATTCAGTTTTTTGATTGTCTTGTTCCTCTTTCCAAGCAGTTTGTTAGCCGACACTATGACCTCACCGATGTGAGTGTTTAATGGCATTGTCTCATTCATTTCTTTATTGTTTTTTACGGATTAGTATTCTGCGATAAAGCACCTTTCCATACAAGCTGGGTCCTTTTCCTCTCCATATTGGTTTGTCGTCATCCAGCCCAATAATCTCAAATTGATCAACACAATGCTTGTCAAGAAACGAGATTGGGACCCCCATCATTCCATTAAAATCACTAGGTATCGCATCAGAATAAGGCACTTCAATGGCATCACAGTTGTCATATTGCTCGTATGCATGTTTGTCCTTCAGATCTTTGTGTTTGCTGTATTTGATATTGTCCTGCAAAGTCATCAATTCCAAAGGTTGGTGTAGTCGACCATGTTCAAGATTGGTGAACCATACACTAGGAGAGCGACCAAGTATTTCCCCATTGATAATCTTGTATTTGCTACCTTCTTTCCCGTTAGCAACAAACCGTTGCTGCATCTCGGCAGGTATTCTGAACAATAAATCTTGACTCATAGAGGTTTTTCCCGTCCACATTTTGCCAACCCTGATATAGGGAAACACCTCTTTGTAGGTGATGCAGTTCTTGTTGCTAATCAGAAGGAACCTTTTTCCTGTATTGATTACCCAGGCGAAAAACTCTCGGAATAGAGAAAAAGGAGGATTCGTGACGATGATGTCGGCTTCGTCGCGGAGTTGGGTCACCTCTTTGCTGCGAAAGTCGCCATCGCCTTTGAGATATTTCCATTTCAGGTCGTCGATGTCAATTCGTTGGTCGTGGTTTTCGTCGTGTTCGAGGATGAATATCTTGCCATGCGAACGGTTCTTTTTCTTGTCATATGAGGCGAACGGGTCTCAAACTCGGTTTCGAACAGAGACAGCTGCACCCCATAGCGTTCTTGTTTGCGCTCTGCAGCATAGCTGGTGCTGATAAGTTTTTTCAAGCCCAGCCGTTCAAAGTTCTGAGCGAAATACTTGGTGAAGTTACTCCACTCTGGGTCGTCGCAGGGCAATAACACCGTCTTGCCCCGGAACACATCGGGATTGTAGTCGAGGTAGGCCTCAACCTCACGTTCTATGTCGTAATATTGAGTGTAGAACTCATCTTGTTTTGCCTCGCGGGCATTGGTCAAAGTGATGTTTGCCATTGTGATTGACAGCGTTAAGTGCATTGCCATCAATCACTATTGGATACAAGAAAGGTGTAGACCTTTCTATCACATTCACGAGGAGCGTCGGATTGAACCCCGCTGTACCGTTAGAAGCCTACACCTATGGATGTAAGCATACATATTATACGGCACAGCACAATCTGTTCACTCTCTCCGTGAACTATTATCCAAAAAGAAATCTCCAGTTTCCGACGCTTTTGATTAGAATGTGAATAATAGTAATGCTGTTATTTATCTTTCGGGCACACCAACTCGCGGTGTGTCAAATGTCAGTGCAAAAGTACACAATAAATCAAATGTGGCAATAAAAAAAGGTGAGAGATGTTAATTTTGTGAAACCGAAATGTTAAAAAGTTCTCCGAACAGCAGCAAAGGCAATAAGTAGTGCTCGGTGTGGTTTTTGGTTAATTTAACAGATGCCTTTACGAAAACGGTCAATGCTAAGCATTGATATACAGAACTATAAAAAGTCGTTGACGCAGCTATGCTGTGACCCCTCCCGCAGGCGCCTGCGGGAGGGGTCACAGCATAGCTGC
>CAJOQB010000194.1 GCA_905236405.1 uncultured Bacteroidales bacterium | reverse complement strand
GCTGGCGGTGACATACTCCTCGTGCTCGAGGCCGGCTTTCAGCACGTCCATGTCGGATTTGAACTTCTTGTCTGGTTGTGCGATGGCACCCAGCTTGATGGGGCAGTCGTTGTTCTGCATGTACTTGTAGATGAGCATGGCGTGGTCGCGTTCCTCCTGTGCCTGTATCATGTACCAGTTGGCGAATCCGCTGAGGCCGCGTTTGTCGAAGTAGTTGTTCATATCGAGGTACAGATAGCCACTGTAGAGCTCTTTGTTGATCTGCTCGTTGAGCAGGTCGGAAACTTTTTTGTTAAGCATGACGATGGTTATTTAAGGGTTATTGTTTTTCGAAATGGCTTTTGTCCACCGAGCAGAGGGGGCACACCCAGTCGGCGGGCAGGTCTTCAAACTTGGTACCGGGGGCGATGCCGTTGTCGAGGTCGCCCTTTGCGGGGTCGTACTCGTACCCGCAGACGTTGCAAACATATTTTTCCATTGTGTCGTGGTATTATAAGGTTGATAACTGTTTTACATTAACTATTCCATCAGCTTGAAGTCGCTGGCGGGGTGCTTGCACCACGGGCAGACGAAGTCGGCGGGGAGCTCGTCGCCCTCGTAGACGTAGCCGCACACCTCGCAGACCCACTTCTTCTTGCCGCCTGCGACGGGAGCTGCGGCAGGCTTGGGCTTGATGTGCTGCTGGTAGTAGGCATAGGTGATGCTAGGGCTGTCGCTGAGCACTCGGGCCTCCATCACGCGGGCGATGAACATCGTATGGGTACCGAGGTCGATGCTCTTGGTCACCACACACGAAATCACACTGTTGATATATTTGGGCAGATAGCGCAACCCATTGTCGGTACGCAACTCCTGCTTGCTCTCGGCAAACTTGTCGACATCGCGGCCACTCTGGAATCCAAAATGCTGGAAAGGCGTCATGGTGGCATCCTCGCTCAAAGGACAAAGATTGAACTTCAGCGTACGCAGTACCATGTCGTGCGTGTAATTGGCCTTGTTGACGCATATCGTCAACTGCAACGGGTCGCTGGTGACCTGCTGCGCCACGTTGATGATGCAGGCGTTGTCCTTCTCGCCCTGTCGTGCCACCAGCACGAAGAGACCGTAACTGATATTGAAGATGGCTTTGTTGTCAATCATATTGTCGATGTGTTATGCGTTGAGGTCGGCGACAATGGCATCGGCCAATGCCTGTGCCTGCTCTGTCTGGGCTGGCTTCATGGCCGACTTGATGGAGAGCACCGGCTCGAGAACCTTGCTGTCCTTCATCTGCTCGATGATGGCCCGCATCCCCTTGCCCGACTGGGCAGCCCAGGTGCCGTTCTCGACAAGGGCGTAGGTGCGGTTCTGCAGGTTGTGGATACGCAGCTCGTTGAGGAAGTTCTCGGCAGGAGTGTATACATTGTTATTGTATGTGGGTGCGGCGACAACGATGTGGCTCACGCGGAATGCCTCGCTGACCAGCACGCTGACGTCGGTGCGGCTGACATCGTACATGGCGATGTTGCGCACTCCCCTCTCGGCCAGCATCGTGGCCAAGGCATCGGCAGCCGACTCGGTGTGGCCGTACATCGACCCGTAGACCACCATGACAGCCCGCTCCTCGGGCTCGTAGCGGCTCCACTTGTCGTATTTGTCGAGGAACAGGGCCAAGTCGCTGCGCCATACGGGACCATGCAACGGACAGATGGTCTGGATGTCGAAGGCGGCAGCCTTCTTGAGTGCCATCTGCACTTGCACACCATACTTGCCCACGATATTGGAATAGTAGCGACGAGCCTCGTCCATCCACTCGGTGGCGAAGTTGACCTCGTCGGCAAAGATGTTGCCGTTGAGGGCGCCGAACGTGCCAAAGGCATCGGCGGAGAAGAGCACCTTGTCGCAGTCGTCGTAACTCATCATCACCTCGGGCCAGTGCACCATGGGGGCGTTGACGAAGTGAAGCGTGCGACGTCCGGTGGAGAGGGTGCCTCCCTCGTTGACCAACTGCACGCGACCCTCGAGGTCGAGGTCGAAAAACTGGCCTATCATCGTGACCACCTTGTTGTTGGTGACGATGGTCACCTCGGGGTAACGAAGCAACAAATCATCCAACTGGGCAGCATGGTCGGGCTCCATATGATGGATGACCAGATAGTCAAGCTTGCGGCCACCAAGCGCGGCGGCAAGATTCTCGAAGAACTGTTGGTGGACGGCAGCGTCAGACGTGTCGAACAAACAGGTCTTCTCGTCGAGCAGCAGGTAGTTGTTATAGGAGACTCCGCGAGGAACAGGCAGCACGTTTTCGAACAACGCCAAGCGGCGGTCGCTGGCGCCTATCCAGTAGAGGTCGTTGGTAACTTTGCGGATGTTATTCATAGTGGTACGTGTTTTGCTATTGGAACGATTCTATCGTTGACCCTCCATATACTGTGCCATCAAACGTTGCACATACTTGCCGATGACGTCGAACTCGATGTTGACCACCGTGCCGGGTTTGAAGTTGTGAAAGTTGGTCACCTGATAAGTGTAGGGGATGATGGCCACCGAGAACATGCCCTTCTCCGAATCGACCACCGTAAGGCTCACGCCGTTGATGGAGATAGAGCCCTTGGGGACGGTGAAGAAGTCGTTTTTCGACGGGTCATATTCGAAATAGAAACGCCAACTGCCGTTCTCGTCCACCACACGGGTGCAGGTGGCCGTCTGGTCGACATGGCCTTGTACGATATGTCCGTCGAAACGTCCATCCATGGCCATCGAACGCTCCACATTGACCTCGGTGCCCACCTGCCAAGTGGCAAGGTTGGTCTTGATCATGGTCTCGTCCATGGCGGTGACCACATACTGCCGTTTCTCCTTGTCGACACGCACCACCGTCAGGCAACATCCGTCGTGGGCCATGCTTTGGTCGATGGACAGTTGGTCGCCAAAGGGAACCTCGAGGGTGAAATGGTAGTTGGTGTTCTCCTTTTCAATCTTGACCACACGTGCGGTGGTTTCTATTATACCAGTAAACATAGTTTCTACTCAATAAATGTGTTATTTACTTTGGGTCGTCATTGAAGCCCTCGCTGTAATCCTCTTGCAGGTTGTCGTTGTAACCGTTTCGGTCGAGGAACTCCTTGGCCTCACGCGACCCGTACTGTGCCGCCCTAAAGATGTATTCTATCGACTTCTCCAAATTGCCACGGATGTTGTATATCCAACCAATGTTGAAATAGGCGTCGCCATAGGTCGAATCGATGGCCACGGCTTTCTCGTTACACTGCATGGCCTCGTCGTACTTCTTTTGCAAAAAGAATATATGGCCAATATTGACGTATGCCTTGGCATAAGTGCTGTCGATGTCGAGCAACTTGCGATAGGTCATCAGCGCCGAGTCGTACCGCACATAGGCATCCTCGTAGATGTAACCCATCAGGTTGTATGCTGGAATAAAGGTACTGTCGAGACGCATTGCAAGACGCAGACACCTCATCGCCTCGTTAGGACGATAGGCTTTCTGATGCACATACGCTGCATTGTAAAGGATCATCACCTCGTTGCTTTGTGCCTTCAACGAGTGCGATGCCATCGTCAATACAACGAATAACGTCAGAAGATGAAAGATGCGTCTCATATTGCTTTAAACCTTATGCAATCTATTTCAAGAAAGTCTCATAGTAGTCGAACATCTTCTCATAAAGATGGACACGGTCGGTGCCGCGGACATTATGCTCGTGGTGCGGATAGATGAAGTAGTCCACTTGCTTGCCAGCCTTGATGCACGCCTCGACAAACTCGATGGAATGCTGCCATACCACCGTGTTGTCCTCAGCACCATGGATGACGAGCAGGCGACCTTCGAGGTCGGATGCTTTGTTGACCAAACAGCTGCGACGGTAGCCTTCGGGGTTCTCGTCGGGCATATCCATGTAACGCTCACCGTACATAATTTCGTACCATTTCCAGTCGATGACAGGACCACCGGCACAACCCACCTTGAACACCTCGGGGTGAGCCAGCTTCATGGTGATGGTCATAAAGCCACCGAAGCTCCATCCCTCGACACCCATACGGTCTTGGTCGACATAGGGAAGCGTCTTGAGGAACTTGACACCTTCCATTTGGTCAGCCATCTCTATCTCGCCCAGATGGCGGTGGGTACAACTCTCGAACTCGAAACCTCGGTTGTCAGTGCCACGGTTGTCGACAGTAAAGACCACATAACCCTGCTGAGCCAGGAAAAGGAAGTAGAGATTGCCGCCACCCAACCAACTGTCAGTAACCAGCTGGCTATGGGGACCACCATAGACGTAAACCAAAGTGGGGTATTTCTCTCCTTGCTTCATATTGGGAGGAGTGATAAGGCGATAGTAAAGGTCAGTCACACCGTCAGCAGCCTTGATGGTACCCATCTGGATGCCCGGCATAGCATAGTCGGCCATGGGGTTCTCGGCCTCGCAGATGGTAGCCACCGTGCCTTTGGCGTTTTTCAAATAGCAACGCGACGTGGTGAGCGTACCACTGTAGCGGTCGATGTATTGGGTGCCGTCGGCACTGACGCTGACGGTATGGGTGCCGTCTGTATTGGTGATAGGTGTCATCGCACCCGTCTTGATGTTCACCTTGTAGGCAGCACGACCAATGAGATTATCCTTGTTGGCATAAATAAAGAAGTTCTCGCCTTTGCTATCGAAGCAGATGAAACCTTCCACCTCATACACACCGCGTGTCATTTGACGGATCATCGTGCCATCAGTATTATATAAATAAAGGTGTTTGTATCCATCTCGATGGCTGTACCACAAGAACTGGTTAGGGTTGTTGGGGAGGAAGATAGGACCCTCGCAGGGTTCTGTGTAGCGAGAATCGGTCTCTTCGAAGAGCACTTTTTCCAATTTCCCCGTGGTGACATCATAGCGTTCCATCCACATATGGTTCTGTTCACGGTTAATCTTGGCGATATAAAGGTACTGTTCATCGGGACTCCATGTGAGGTTGGTGAGGAACATTTCCCTTTCGGCCACCGAGTTGTCCTTGCGTGTCTCCAAATAGAGTGTTTTCTCCGTGTTGCAATCGAAGATGCCCACCGTCACCTCATGGCTCTTCATACCTGCCATGGGATATTTGAACGGCTTAGCCTCGGCAATGCGAGCGGCAGTGTTGACCATCGGATAGTCGGTCACCATGCTTTGATCCATCCGATAAAACGCCATGCGGTTGCCCTTGGGCGACCAGAAAGTACCCTTTTCGATGCCAAACTCATTGCGGTGAACACTCTGGCCATAGACAATATCCTTGTTGTTGTCGGTAAACGAAGCTTGCACCACAGCATTGCCATACTCAACATACAGATTGTTGTCAATGGTATAGGCATAATGGTACTGAACAGGATCCATGTCAAGGTTCTCGTTTTCCAAACCACTGGCCAAGTTAACCAGCTTGGTCACCTGCTGGGTTTTGGTATTGTATTTCAGATACTCTTTTCCTGAAACAAAAGCAAACTCTTTGTCGTTTAAGAACTTGATGTTGGGGAACCGCTTCATTTCCGTCTTGCCTGCAGCCAGTACGGCTTTGTTGAGTTGGTGGAGTGAGACGAACGGATGCACCTTGGCCTTGTATCCCAAATATAGTACTGTGTCCTTGCTATAGACATATTGGTTGGTGTTGCCCACAAACTGGACATTGGACACATCCATCCGAGGATAGAGGTTGTAGCTCATCAGTTGCTTCGAACTGAGCATCTTGTTTTGAGCGGGGACACTGCCACACACCATCAAGATGGCAGCCAAAAAGATATATTTCGTCTTAGTCATTTCTGTAACATTTTGCTGATTAATAATTCTTCCAATTGCGGCAACGCAGGTTAAAGACACCAAAGAACGCCTCTTTGAAAATCTTCATGCTCATTTTCGAAACACCCAGCACACGGTCGGTGAAGATGATGGGCACCTCATATATCTTGAATCCCAAACGGGTGGCAGTATACTTCATTTCGATTTGGAACGCATAACCGACAAACTTCACCTTGTCGAACTTCAGTTTCTCAAACACACGACGGCTGTAGCATACAAATCCAGCAGTGGAATCCATCACCTTCATGCCCGTCACCAGTCGCACATATACCGAAGCATAGTAGGACATCATCAGACGACCCATCGGCCAATTGACCACACTTATCTTGCCGTCGACATAACGCGAGCCCACCACCACGTCGCCCTTGCCTGACGCACATGCCTCGTAAAGACGGGGCAAATCCTCAGGATTGTGCGAGAAGTCGGCATCCATCTCTATCATATAGTCATAGCCATGCTCCATACCATAGCGGAAGCCGTCCAAGTATGCCGTGCCGAGACCCAATTTCCCTTTGCGCTCCTTGATAAAAAGGCGGTTGGGGAACTCCTGCATCAGACGTTTCACTATGTCGGCAGTACCGTCAGGAGAGTTGTCCTCGACAATCAGCATATCAAACTCTTTGTCGAGCGAAAACACTTTTCTAATGATGTTTTCGATGTTCTCCTTCTCGTTATAGGTCGGTGTAATTACTAAACAATCAGACATATGTATTCTTTCTTTATATATAATCTCCTCGGACTCATCGTCCAATTTGGAGAAACAAAAATACAATTTTTTTATTAATCGCAAACCAATATGAATGAAAATATTTAGGCAACCCCTTTTCTGTGCAACCCCCAAAGGAGCCATCCAAGCGAGACACCCATGGCATTTGCGACCATATCGTTAATGTCAAAACCACGGTAGGGAAGCAGATACTGGCCAAACTCTGTTACCACTCCCACCAGTACACCCAACAACCAAATCCACCCATATTGTTGATGTTTCCCCGTTGCAAGAAACCATGTGCAGGGAATATATACCGAGGCATGAAGCAGATGATCCAGTCGGATGCCGAAGACAAAGTTGTCCAACGGCACTCCCAATCCGTTCAACGGTGCCCACATCAATACGGCAATCAGCAAGAAATACCACGGCAGCATTTTTCTTCGCTTCTCGACGTTGAAATACCTGCGTGCCCAAGATTGCAAAGGATGCATCGCCAAAATCCAACGTGAACGCCAACGCCAGCACACGGATTGGCTCTCTATCCAACCTCCGTTCCGACGCACCACTGCCGACATCCTGCCCATCACATCCTTTTCTGTAATCGTCTCGACATCCTCGTTGTTGTCGCCCCGCATCACCAAACTACGCACTCCATCGCTTTCTTTCACCTTTACCACACGATGCAGTATCAACATCTGCTCATAAGAGAAAAGCAGCACATCACCCACCTCGGCAGATCGACCCAACGGCACAATAGTGACCATATCACCCTCGTCCAGTAACGGCCACATGCTATGACCACGCACAGGGAACTGCACCGTGCCCTGTTCCCTGATGGCCTCAACGACCAGTTGATATGCCTGTTGTAGTTCCATGGGCGATTATTCGTTTTCAGGATAGATAACCGAGTGACAAAGCAGAGCGGCATCAACATTGGGTAAACAAGACAAATGGTAGACAGGGACCTTTTCCACTAAACGGTTGACCATGGCCACTATCTTGTCGCCATAGTATTCGTCCTGTGCTAACGAGGGAGGTAGAGATGGATGCAAGGCACCAAAAGCCAGCATTCTCTTCGTCAGCCGCTCCATTTTGTTTTCTTTAGCTTGCGACAGACGCACTATCGCTCTAATTGGGAAGCAACGTTGATGGAAACAAGCCGTCTTGCCACTCCATGGCGATCCATAAACCTCTATGTGATAGGGACGAGCTAAAACAATCGGGCTGTCGTCATTCAGCAGATGCACATCCTCTATATGCTCACCCCACAAACGGGTGTGGGTGCTCTTGCCTATACCCGAGTCACCAAGAAAGAGTACTGCCTCGCCCCGATGCACCAGCACCGAGCTGTGTATTGGTGACGCCAAAGTAGGCATTGCAAGCAAAGAGTAGGACATCCACATCATATAGCGAAGGAAGGAAGCTTTACCTGTCGACGAACAGGAGACCAAGTGGCTATCTTTCCGGTGGTGCAACGACACCTGTTCATTCTTTCCCTCGATAGCAAAGTAATAGTCATCCCCTCTTCTGCAAAACGTACAATCCCCCTCCTCGTCTTGGAAATCAAACCGTGACAGCACTAATGCATCCGACGGTACAACCACCTCCTCGTCAAGACAGACATACTCGTCAGCTTCACAACTACTCACACGGAAAGGAGACATTCCCACCAAGGAATGCAACCGTTCCAGCGTGTCACCCCCTCTCATCGAGAGGTACATGCCACCGATATGGTATGTCGCTTGCTTCATTCTATTAAACCGTTTTCTGTCAATGTTGCCACCCAACGTCTGGCATCCTCCATAGCGGTTGCCTGGCCCACCACATAATGGTCAACGAGCACCTTAGCCACATCCTCTACCTCAAATTCCCTTTCATGCAACTCGTTCCACAACAACAAAGAAGTTGCATTCAGAGCGACGACCTTTGTCGTCTCCCCTACCCTGCGGCCTTGGAGGAAAAGGGCTTTCTCGCCCGCCACATCGCGCAACAACACATCTGACTTTATCTTCACTTTTATCTATAATATATATAAAGGTATGTGAAGAACGGCATACATTCTTTTTTATTGCCTCAAGGAATAGATGATATCCAATTGCACACAGTTTTAAAAATTATTTTTGTCAATTAAAATAAATGTAGTACTTTTGCAGTCGATTTCAGAAGGAAATCACGAAGCGTTGTATCTTCGTCTTGCGAATGGAAACTTGAGAAACTTCTATGAAAAGCAAGAATGGTATGACGGCCTCGCGTGTATAGCGTGGGCTGTTTCCATTTCTTCTTTTCAGGGTAATTCTCAAGACCTCCATTCGGGGAAGTGGTACACGGCACCACGCTTTCGTTTGTAATTATTGCTCAACGGGGTGCGGAAGGGCAAAGCAAAAACATAATAACTATGAATACCGTATTATGTCCAAACAAACTCTGTGGGAAAGAAGTTAGCAACAAATTTGAAAAATGTCCATTTTGTGGAACTCCACTGCATGATGTCAACAAATCAGTTGATCAAAAACAAGAAAAAAAGGCTATATTCGTTGAACGTAGTGGTTGGCATACTTACGCCACGATTATTCTAATATTAAGTTTTATTGCCTTACTATCTTCAGTAGTGCTTAGCCTATCTGAGAAGAATATAGGGATTTTCTTTATTGGTCTTGGCGAATTCATCCTATTCTCGCTCTTCTGCGGTATTGTACAGTTGCTTGCTGGCATAAAACAAGGCATTGACAATTTGTTATTCAAATAACTATACAAACAATAATCGCAATCAGGTGTTCCAGACATCAGTCCGTAATACAAAAAAAAGGGAGCCAATTATTTGACTCCCCTTGATAAGATTGGCAGCGACCTACTTTTCCACAAACAAGTGCAGTATCATCGGCGAGGAAAGGCTTAACTTCTCTGTTCG
>CAJOQB010000193.1 GCA_905236405.1 uncultured Bacteroidales bacterium | reverse complement strand
GGCAATCTCCTTCTCGCTCATGCCTTCCGACTTCATGGCACGGTAGCGGTCGGTCTGCTTCATGGCCGAGTTGAGAATCTTCTCCTCCTCAGCTTTGCTCAGTCGCACGAAGGGCGACCCGTGGTTATTCTTTATCTCGCGGAAGAATGCCGGCTGCATCTCGCCGCCCATGTGTTTGCGGACAGCATCTTCGGCATAGCGTTGCATACGGCTGTCGATGGTGGTGTAGATACGCAGGCCGTCCTTGTGCACATCGTAGCGGTCGCCGTTGGGCTTGCGTACCTTGGTGGTCTTGCACCATTCCTTCATATAGTTGCGGATATACTCGCGGAAGTAGGTAGCCAATCCCTCGTTGTGGGTCTGGGGGCTGTAGCGGCTGACATCGATGGGTATGGCGGCCAGCGAGTCGCATTCCTCGTCGGTGATGTAGTCGTAGTGTGCCAGCTGTCCCAACACCGTGTTGCGACGCATCAATGCATTGTCGGGATTGAGGACGGGACTGTAGGAGGTGGGTGCCTTGAGCAGACCTACCAGCATGGCGCTCTCGTTGATGTCCAAGTCGGCAGGGCTTTTGTCAAAGAACGTCTTGGCCGCCGTCTTGATGCCGAAAGCATTGCTGCCGAAGTCGACCGTGTTGAGATACATGGTGATGATTTCCTCTTTCGAGTAGTTGTGTTCCAGCTTCACAGCCACAATCCACTCTTTCAGCTTGGAGTAAACCACACCCAGCTTGCCTTTCTTCTCGCGTGGGAACAGGTTCTTGGCCAGCTGTTGCGTGATAGTCGAGCCACCGCCGCTGCTGCTGTGGCGACCGATGATGGTCTTGAAGAGCACACGTCCCAAACTGCGAGCATCGATGCCCGAGTGTTTGTAGAAACGCACGTCCTCGGTGGCCACCAGTGCGTTGACCAGATTGGGCGACAGCTGGTCGTAGGTGACGTTGCTTCGGTTCTCGACACCGATGAATCCCAGTATCTCGCCGTCGGCGCTGATAACCTCGGTAGCCTGGTTGCTTTGGGGGTTCTCCAACTCTTCAAACGAGGGCATGAAACCCAGCCAGCCCATCGAGAGCATGAAGAAGAACAGGAACAAGGCGCCCCAGCAGCATCCGAAGATGATCCAAAGCCGCTTGATCTTCGACGGCTGGTCCGACGAAGCCCTTCTTTTCTTGGTATTCTTGTTTTGAGCCATGATAAGCGTTATTGGTTATGATTGTTTTGAACGAGCGATACGAAGCCCCACATTCTGGATGCCGACGATGTTGGTGTCGCGCATGGCATGGGCCACCTCGAAGCGATAGCGACCCTTCTCGGGGAAAATCATGTTGCTGCGGAACGCCGACCGGCTGTCGATATAGCGGCCTGTGCGGCGGCCATACCAACGTCCGTCGACATCGGCCAAAGGATACTCCAGCGTGTCACAAGCCACCCGTCCGTCGGGGAAGGTGGTGTTGATGAAGAAGAATGCATTGCTGTAGGGGTAGTCGGGTGTCACGCGGAGGTCGATGAAGAAGGTGTAGATGCCTATCGTGTCGTCCACATCGACATCGAAGTAGCGACGGTCGTTCATGTTCCATCCGTCGCTGTCCACCCGTTGCGATTCGGTGTAAAGCACATCTCTGTCGCAAGCGACAAAAGCCATTGCGGCGACAGCCATCGGCATCAAGCATCGAAAGATTCGTTTCAACATACAGTTTCGTTTTATTGGTGTTATCGGTCGCGATTGCTGGTCCTGCGGTCACGGTCGCCGCCGCGACGGTCGTTCCGACGCTCGGGGCGGGCATCACGGTCAGGACGGTCGTTTCTCTCTGTACGGTCGTTTCGGCGTTCGGGACGCTCCTCGCGAATCGGTCTGCGTTCGCCGCCATTGCGGGGGTTGCCGTTCTTCGGGCGACGGTCGCCTTGTCGGTCGCCGCCGTTGCGACGGCGGTCGCCGTTGGGCTTGGCATCCGACTGGGCTGTTGCCGTGTCGTCGTTGCCCGTGTCGGCCAACAGTTTCAGCTCGCGTTCAAACTCTGCCTCGCTGGTTTCGGAGGTGAGGGCCGCCGTGCTCATCAACTCTTTCTGGAAGTCCTCGAGACACTCGGGATATTCCTGTCGCTGGTTCATCTCGATAATCTTCTTGACATCGTCGGCAGCCAAAGCATAGAGCTCGTTCTCCCCTTCATAGGCATACCACATGATACCCCGCAGGACATCGGTCTTCTTGTACAACGCCAATCCCTTCTTGAAACGGATGGGAGTGTTGGCCGGAGGGAACTGCTTCAACGCATCGGCATATACCTCGTATTCGTAGTTCAGACAGCATTTCAGCTTGCCGCATTGTCCTGCCAGTTTCTGTGGGTTGGGAAGGATTTGTTGTGCCTTGGCCACGCTGGTGGTGACCGATTTGAAATTGGTGAGCCATGTGCTGCAGCACAACTCACGGCCACAGGTGCCGATGCCGCCCACCTTGCCGGCCTCTTGCCGCACGCCAATCTGTCGCATCTCGACCCTCACGTGGAACTCCTCGGCCAACACCTTGATGAGGTTGCGGAAGTCCACACGCTCGTCGGCGGTGTAGTAGAAGATGGCCTTGCTGTGGTCGCCTTGGTACTCCACGTCGTTCACCTTCATCACCAGTCCCAACTGCTCGCTGATAGCACGGGTGCGGATGAGTGTGCGGTGTTCCTCGCCGATGGCATGCACCCAACGGTCGATGTCGGTAGCCTTGGCCCTGCGGAAGAGTTTCTTTATCGACTCGTTAGCAGGGTCCACATGCTTCTTCTCCATCTGGATGCGGCATGCCTCCCCTATTAGGCTCACGATACCCACATCGTGACCCGGAGCTCCTTCGACAGCCACCACATCGCCCTCGCTCACGTCGATGCCCTCGGGCAGACGGTAGAAGTCCTTGCGGTTGTTCTTGAACCGTACCTCCACACAGTCGAACGGCATGGCACAAGGCTGACGGATGCCTTTCATCCAGTTATGCGAACCCACCTTGCAGCAGCTACGCATCTCGCTTTCCGTCACCGGCACATAGCTCTTGGGGCAGCCGTGACAGCCACGGGGAAGGAAAGGACTGTTGTTGAATTTCACCCATGGCAGCGTCGGGTCGGGGTCTAAATAAGGGTCAATCTGGTTTTCCAAACTCTCCAACTCGGCATTCAGTTCCTTGTCGTCGGGGGGCACCGATGCAGGCCGCTGTTGTTTGTGGGCCCGTTTCTCGGCTGCCTCGCGGGTGTATGCCTCGATGTCGGCCAACGTAGCCACATCCTCCGACTCGTCGTAGTCGGGGTCGGGCACATTGATTTCAATCTGCTCCACCACCTTCAGGTTCTCGTCCCGCCTTGCCCCTGGCTCAGGTCTGCCTGCCGGAGGATTCTGCTTCTGTTTCTTCTGTTTGTTCTTGGGAGAGTTGGCGTTGGCCTGTTTCTTATTACGGTCGTCGCCGACCTGTGTATTGTTTTGTTTGTTGTCTTCCATTGAGTATTCTGTTTTATCGTTTCTTGAGCGCCTTGCTGATACGGAACGACAGTTCCATGAACACCAGCTTGGCATAGGCGTTGCGTTCGATGGCGTGATGAGCCTCAGTGAACGCCTGCTCCAACCGTTCCACGTTGTTGGGGGTTATCATAAAGGGGAAGGCGGCGTTGAACTTGTCGTCGCCGAATTGTAGTTTGTAACTTTGCTCCACTCCCGCACCGCTTTTCAGGTAGCAGGCGCGGAGAGAATCCATGGCGTATCTCAGGAACAGTTTCTGTTGCTCCCTGCCCATGGTCGCCATCTCGTCCACCCATGCCGAGAGGTTGGCCATGTTGAGTTTGAACAGCTGTCGCATCCATGTGACGAACATACGGGCAAAGGTTTGCTCCGCCTCGCTCTGCTCCACCAGCCTGCGAGCCTCGGTCACGTCGCCCTCGGCGGCAGCCACCAAGTCAGCCGACACCTCGGGGTGGTTTTTACGCAAGTGCCGCATCAGGCTCTCGTCGTCAATCTTTCCCACCCGCAGCAACTGGGTGCGGCTCACGATGGTGCTCAGCAACTGTTCCGGACGCTCGCCTATCAAGAGGAACAACGTCCGTGGGGCAGGCTCCTCGAGGCTTTTCAGCAGCTTGTTGGCAGCATCGACACGCATCAGGTCGGCCATCCAGACAATCACCACCTTGTAAGCCGACTCGTATGCCTTGAGGCTGAGCTCGTCGATGATGGACTTGGCGTCACGCACATAGATGGCCCCCTGCTTGTTCTCCACCTCCAAGTAAGCATACCATTCCTCGAGCGTCACATAGCCGTTTCTCTCTGTCACAAACTGACGGAACTCCTCTTGGAAGTCTTCGCTACAGCTTTCTTTCTTCACCTTGGCGTTGGTGGTGGTAGGGAAAACGAAGTGGAGGTCGCTGTGCACCATCTGCTGGTGTTTCTTGCACGACGGGCATTCGCCGCACGAGTCGGCCCTCAGCTCGCTTCCCTCGGGGTAGTGCACACGGTGTTCGCAGTTCAGGTATTGGGCATAGGCCAACGCCAACGGCAACGTGCCGTAACCGTTCCGTCCTAACAGCAACTGGGCATGGCTGACACGTCCCGAATCGATTATTTCAGTCAACCGATTAATCAGAACTCTTTGTCCCACAACGTCTTTAAACTGCATAACACACGTATTTTAATCTGCAAATATACACTTTTTTTCATTCACGCGAAATTATCTATGAGCGAAGCTCTTTGGAGGCTTCGTCATGGAGGGTCCTTGCGTGGGTGCCTGTTGCCGCCCCACCAGCTTGCCCAGGCGTTGTCCGTTTTCCCCTCCATCCATCTGAACAATAGCACCGAAGTCAAGAAGATGACGGACGACAGACAACCACACAAATTTGCCTTGTCCGTGCTCGGAAGGATTCTCTATCATTGTATGTATCTTTAAGTTACAGTATAATAAAGCAACAATCAAAATCAAAACAGTTTTCATTTTTTGAATTTTTGGTTTGTTTTTTTATATTATTATACTTTTTATGTTCTCTTGGGTTAGGTTAGGGTAGGGTATTTCTATATAACATGTGAAAAAAAAAATTAAATAATCAATTATTTATTTTTCTCGCGTACGTTTTTATAGGAGTACCCTACCCTAACCTAACCTTTCTAAAGCCAAGGACAGAGCGAAAGCACACCACAACGGTGTGGTTTCGCTCTGCCGAGGCAAAGAAAGGTCACGACGGATGTCGTGAACCTGCGGACGTCGAGAGCAGAGCAAGCTCGGTTGCTCTGCCGAGACGAAGAAGTGTCGCGACGCATGTCGCGAACATTGAAGCCGAGCAAAATCCCGAGGGGGGTCCAAGGAGGCGTG
>CAJOQB010000192.1 GCA_905236405.1 uncultured Bacteroidales bacterium | reverse complement strand
GTGATGGCGATCGGATACCCAGTCGAGCCATACTGATATATGACATTGAAATCAAGTAAACAATAATAACAATCAAACAACAATTATTCATCACAATGAAAAAAGCAATAAAGACGGTCACCCTGCTGACCATTGCAGCCCTGGCGGTTGCTTCGTGCGGTCCCAAGTCCGAAATCGACGGCTTCAAGAAAACGAAGAGCGGTCTGCACTACAAATTTGAGAAACAAGACAAGAGTGCCCAGCAGATACAGCAGGGCGATGCTATTGTCGGCGAAGTCACCATGTGGTTCGAAGGCGACACCCTGTTTAGCAACAGCGGCGAACCCCAACGTGTCATCCGTGTTGGACAGAGCATGTTCAACGGCGACATCAACGAAGGTCTGCTCATGATGCACAATGGCGACGAAGCCACCTTCGCTGTCGACTGCGACTCGATGGCTCGCATGTTCCCCTCCATGCCTCCCAACTACAAGGAAGGTGCCCGTCAGAAACTCTACTACCATGTCAAAGTGGTGGACATCGTGAGTGCCAAAGAGGTAGCCCAAGAGGAGTCCAACTACAACGCCGAGATGGAGCAGCGTCGTGAACAAGAGCCCCAGCTGATATCCGAGTATGTGGCCAAGAACAACATCAAAGTCCAGCCCACCGACGAGGGTCTCTATATCATCGTCAAAAAGAAAGGTAACGGTCCCAAGGTGGCCACTGGCAAGAAGGTGAGCATGAACTATGTGGGTCGTCTGTTGGACGGTAGCCTGTTCGACACCAGCATCAAGGGCGTGGCTGAAGAGGCTGGCAAAGTACAGGTAGGTCGTCCCTACGAACCCATGACCTATGTAGTCGGACAGCAGCCCCTTATCAAAGGTTGGGAGAAAGCCGTCATGGGCCAGCCTGCCGGCACCTCGTTGACGGTGGTCATCCCATCCGCTATGGCATACGGCTCGCAAGCCATGGGCAACGACATTCCCGCCTACAGCACCCTTGTTTTCGACATCGACATCCTTTCTGTTGAATAATCCGAGACAGCCATGTTGAACATCATTCTTTTTGGCGCTCCAGGCGCAGGCAAAGGCACACAATCGGATTATTTGGTGGAGAGATACCACTTGAACCACATCTCGACAGGCGACCTGCTTCGCAAAGAGATTGCCGACCAGACCGAACTGGGCAAACGCATCAAGAGCATCATGGATTCAGGCAGTCTGGTAAGCGACGACATCGTGGTCGAGATGATTGACAAAGCCATCGCCAACGACACCCAAGGCATCCTCTTCGACGGTTTCCCCCGCAACGTGGCCCAAGCCGAAGTCCTCGACCAACTGCTCGAGAAACATGGACGCAAGCTGACCTGTATGATTAGCCTCGACGTCCCTCGCGAAGAGCTCATCCGCCGCATGTTGGAGCGAGCCAAGATCTCGGGTCGCAGCGACGACAACGAGGAGACTATCAAGAACCGACTGAAAGAGTACGAAAACAAGACCCTTCCTGTGGCCGCCTATTATGAGAAGAAAGGCCAACACATCAAGGTGAACGGTTTCGGCGACATCAAAGCCATCTCCGACAACATCGTTGCCGAGATAGAAAAACGCAAGTAGATTTTTTTCATATCATTTTGGTGCCCCGCCGTGGGAATGATCCTGGGCGGGGTTTCTTTTTCTCTTATGAACAGCAACTTCGTAGACTACGTAAAGATACTTGTCCGTTCGGGCAAAGGCGGAGCCGGATCGGCTCACCTGTTGCGAGTGAAATACAATGCCAAAGCCGGTCCCGACGGCGGCGACGGTGGACGCGGCGGCCATGTCATCCTCCGAGGCAACAGCCAGCGGTGGACATTGTTGCACCTGAAATACACCAAACATGTCTTTGCCGAAGACGGTGAACATGGAGGACAGAACCTCTGCACAGGTCACGACGGCGCCGACCAGATACTGGATGTGCCGTTGGGTTGTGTCTGTCGCGATGCCGAGACAGGCGAGCAGCTCTGCGAGGTCACCCAAGATGGCGAGATGGCCATCATTGCCCATGGCGGTCGTGGTGGATTGGGCAACGACCACTTCAAGTCGCCCACCAACCAGACACCCCGCTATGCCCAACCTGGCGAGCCTGCCGAAGAGCGATGGGTGATTATCGAGTTGAAAGTGTTGGCCGACGTGGGCTTGGTGGGATTCCCCAATGCAGGCAAATCGACCTTCCTAAGTGTCATGTCGGCAGCCAAACCCGAGATAGCCGACTATCCCTTCACAACCCTTGTCCCCAACCTGGGCATCGTGAAATACCGCGACGACCGTTCGTTCTGCATCGCCGACATCCCCGGCATCATCGAAGGAGCCTCCGAAGGCAAAGGGTTGGGACTCCGTTTCCTCCGCCATATCGAACGCAACTCCATCCTGCTTTTCATGGTGTCGTGCGAGTGCATGGACATCAAACGCGAGTACAAGATATTGCTGAAAGAGTTGGAGAAATACAACCCCGAGCTGCTCCACAAACGTCGTATCTTGGCAGTCACCAAGTGCGACATGCTCGACGAAGACCTAATCAAACAGATGAAGAAGACCCTTCCCCGAAGCATCCCCTCGGTGATGATCAGTTCCGTGTCGGGGTTGAACATCATGCAACTGAAGGATATGATTGTCGAAGCCATCGACAGCCAAACCACCGAAGAATAGCCACCCATGCATATCCTCAATATCATCACCACACTCGACGAATGGGACACCCAAGCGCTGATTTGGGTCAACGGCCATTACAGCACACCTGCCGACTGGGTCATGTGGTGCTTCAGCCAACACTGGTGCATTGCCCTTGTCGTTGCCGCCGCCTTCTTCTTCATGGTGTTCAAAGGCAACCCGAGACGATGGTGGCTGTTGCTGTTGGGCATCGGGCTTTGCTTTCTGTTGGCCGACCAAGTGTCGAGCCACATCATCAAGCAGACGGTGCAACGACTACGACCCTGCCATGTCATCGACGACCTGCACATGTTCCGCACCCATTGCGGCGGCAGCTTCAGCTTCGTCTCCTCCCATGCCGCCAACTGCTGGACGGTAGCCATCTTCCTCGGCTTGTTGGCCAAGCGAGCGTTGCACAACCGCTGGCTGCCATGGACACTCATCGGATGGGCCACGGTGGTCTGCTACAGCCGACCCTATCTCGGCAAGCACTATCCTGGCGACGTCATCTGCGGCGCCCTGTTGGGCATCCTCCTCGGACTGATTGTATACCTTATATATATAAAGGTGGAGGAAAGGTTGGAGAGACGACAAAACTAAATCCCCAGTTTCATCCAGTCGTGACACTAAGAGCGGGGGCATCCTTTCGGATGTCCCCGCTCATTTGTTGATATAGATTGCTGTGGTGTTGTTACCAGAGCGTCACACGCTGCTCGGGATCGATCCACATGCCGTCGCCTTCCTTGACACCGAAAGCGTCGACGAACTCGGTGACATGCTTCAGCGTGCCGTTGACACGCCATTTGCCGAGGCTGTGTACATCCTCGTTGGTGAGGCGGACAATCTCCTCGTTGCGGATGTTGTTAGCCCACACAGCGGCATAAGCCAGGAAGAAACGTTGTTCGGGAGTGAAGCCGTCCATCGACTCGCCGCACACCTGCTTCTTGGCCTTGGCGTTCTGCATAGCCAGATAGGAGATGTGGAGGCCGCCGTTGTCGGCGATGTTCTCGCCTAAGGTCAACTCGCCGTTGGCCATGGTCAGAGGATTGTCGAGCACTTGGATGGTGCTGAAGTATTCGGCCAGCTTCTTGGCGTTAGCCTTGAAGTTCTCGGCATCTTCGGGTTGCCACCAGTCTCTCAGGTTGCCGTCCTTGTCATATTGGCGGCCTTGGTCGTCGAAGCCGTGGCTCATCTCATGACCGATGACCACACCGATGGCGCCATAGTTGGCAGCATCGTCGGCATTCATGTCGAAGAAGGGAGGCTGCAGGATGGCAGCGGGGAAGCAGATTTCGTTGGTGGTGGGGTTGTAGTAGGCGTTGACCATCTGGGGAGGCATGCCCCATTCGTCGCGGTCGGTGGGTTTGTTGATTTTGTTCAACATGTAGTCGACATCGAAGCGGTTGCTGCGGAGGATGTTGGCGAAATAGCTGTCGTCTTTGATTTCGAGCTTGCTGTAGTCTCTCCATTTGTCGGGATAGCCCACTTTGACCAACACAGCGTCGAGTTTCTCGATGGCTTTCTCCTTGGTGGCTTGGTTCATCCAAGCAGCGTCGTTGATGCGTTGTTTGAAAGCATCCTTGAGGTTGTCGACGAGGGTGACCATGCGCTCCTTGGCCTCGGCGGGGAAGTATTTCTCGACATACATCTTGCCGAGTGCCTCGCTCATGGCGCCGTTGAGGGTGCTGGTGACACGTTTCCAACGAGGACGGTTCTGCTGCATACCGCTCATGGTGCGGCCATAGAAGTCGAAATTGGCGTTGACGAAGTCGTCGCTCAGGTAAGCGGCAGCCTCGTTGATGACGTTCCATGCATAGTAAGCCTTAATAGTCTCGATGTTCTCCTTGGCGAGGATTTTGGAGACCTCGGCGATGAACTCAGGCTGAGCCATGTTGAAGGTGTCCATCTCTTTGACGCCCATGCCCTCGAAGTAAGCCTTGAAGCCGATGGCGGGAGCCAGTTTCTCAGCGTCGGCCACATTCATCTTGTGCAGCGTCTTGAAGGGGTCGCGGTTGGTGAGGTTGTCGTACTGAGCCTTGGCCAGACGGGTCTCGAGGTTGTAGACCATCTTGGCCAGCACGTCGGGCGAGAGCGAAGCCAGCTTGTCATAGCCCGACATAGCGAATTCCTTGGTCATCAGCTCCATGTAAGCCGTCTGAAGGTGTTTGTTCTGAGCTTTGAGGTAGTAGTCGCGTTCGCCCATGCCGATGCCGGTCTGGTAGACCCAGCCAATCTGCATCTTGCTGTTGTCGGGGTCGGCTTCGGGGAAGAGACCGAAGAAGGGGTTGACGCCCTGACGATGGAGGGCAATCAGTTCCTTGGTCAGCTCCTCGCGGGTGCTGAGGCCGTTGATTTCGGTGAGGAGCGCCTGGATAGGCTCGGCAGCCTGCTGTTGCAGACGGGCGCTGTCCATACCGACCTTGTAGAGGGTGGCAATCTTGTAGGCGATGGTGCCCTCTTCCTGTGGGTTGTTGGCAATCTCGTCGATGAGGGTTCTCATCTGCTCGCGGTTGGTGTCGGCCAAGATGTCGAAAGCGCCGTAGCGGCTGTGTTCGTCATCGAGCGGGTTGTTCTTCACCCAGCCGCCGCAGGCGTACTGGTAGAAGTCATCGACAGGGTTGGCAGTGGTGTCGAGGTTGCTCAGCTGGATGCCCGAGGTCAGCTCGACCGCTTTGTCACCGCCCTTGCAGCCGATGGCTGCAAAAAGACTCAAAGTCATAACTGTCAAAAGCGTTTTTTTCATTGTTTGATGGATTATTTATTGATTGTCGTTTTTCCGGTGAACTATTTGCCGTTGGCAGCCTTCTTGGCCTCCTTCTCGGCAGCCTTCTCGGCAGCCTTCTCGGCTTTCCTCAGTGCCTTCTCGGCCTCTTTCTCGGCAGCCTTGCGGGCTTTTATCTGCTGCTTGTATTCTTTCTCGCGAGCCTTCTCGGCGGCAGCAGCGCGACGCTTCATCTCGCGTTCGGCAGCCTTGGCGCTCTTCTCGTCACCGCCGAGGGTCTGCACCTCGCCTTGGTGACGGATCACCATCTCCTCCTCTTGCCGTTTGGCCTTCTTGTTGGCCTTGGGTTCTTTGGCTTTCACAGCCTTGGGCTCTTTCACCTTCTTCTCCTTTTTGGCCTTGGGCTGTTTGGCCTGCGACTCGTCCTTCTTGGCCTTGGGCTCCTTCACCTTCTTCTCCTTGGGTTCGGCGGCAGCGGCCTTCTTGGCGGCTTTCTCAGCGGCAGCAGCCTCTTGGGCGGCCTGTTTCTTGGCAGCCTTCTCGGCAGCGGCAGCCTCGCGGGCGGCGGCCTTCTCGGCCTTAGCAGCGGCACGTTCCTGCTCACGCTGGATCTTCAGCGCCTCCTTCTCGGCTTCGGCGGCAGCCTTGTTGGCCTCGTTTTCGATGTCCATCTTGGCCTTCTTGGCAGCCTTGGCCTCGTCGGTCAGGGCAATCTCGTCGGCAGTGGTGGCGCCCTTTTTGTGGTAGGAGAGGGTACGGAGAGCGGCACAGTCGAAAGCGCCGTTCTTGAACTGCAGACGCATCGTCCAGTTGCCGTACTCGTCGTATTGGTATTCATAGGTGTAGACCTCGTTGCCGTAGGGATGTTCCACCGTCAGCTGCACACAGTCGCCCTCCTCGTTGTTGACATAGGTCAGCACGTCGTTGACCGACGAACCCTTGATGGTCTTCTTGACTAACAGGTTGTTTTGGTCGTATTCGTAGAGG
>CAJOQB010000191.1 GCA_905236405.1 uncultured Bacteroidales bacterium | reverse complement strand
TAGGTTAGACTTAGCTTCGCTGACGTTGCTTCGGCTCGGGATAGTGAGCAAGCTCCCTCTCCTCTCGCTTTGCGCAACGTTAGAAAAGTCTTTTTTTCTCCGTTCCAGTTCCAATTGTTCCAGTCTCAATTATCCGTTGTTCCACCCCTATGGGGACACATTTCACCCTCCAAACGGGGTCGTGAGACCAATTTTAACATTGTCGATTTGTACGCCAAGTAGAGAGAAAAATGTCGAAACGAGGGGGTCGAGCATCATTTTTGAAGCCTTTTAGAGGGGAAATTTGCAGATAACTGTGACTGTTGACGACTGAATCATTGTCGAAAACCTCCTATCAAAACACCATAATTAATTGGTTTATTGCTTTTTAATATTGACCAATAACATCTTTTCAGTCTCAATCTCAGAGTCTCAGTTGTTATTTAGGCATCCCTCATTCTTCGTATTTCCTTATTTTTATATTATAAATATTTAATTATTAATTAATTATATTAATATAAAGAAAGAATGTTCGAGTTAGGGGGGTACCTTTTTTTCAACTGAGACTGAGATTTGAGACTGACGACTGGGTTCAATTACAAATAAAAAAACGCCACCTATAAAATAAAGTGACGTAAAAAGCGTTAACAGATTAAAATTTATTCTCTAACCCGAAGAAACGCCTGACCATGAAACCGATTATTGTAGGTACCGACTTCTCGCAAGGCTCGTTTGTAGCCCTCGAAATCGCTGTCGACATCGCCAACAAGATGAGAAGCGACATCAAACTGATATGGGTCCGCAAAGAGAAGAAACTGGTCTCTCTCGACGAGGCTTCACGCAAAGCCACCGAACAACTGAAAGCCCTCTGCGCCCAGCACAACCCCAACATGAAATATGGACGGGTCGAATGGGAGATCCTGGGTGGCAAGGTGGAGAACGCCATCGCCGACGCTGTGCGTCACTACGATGGCCAGATGGTGGTGATAGGCACCAACGGCGCCTCGGGTTACGAGAAATACATCATGGGCAGCACCGCCGTCCGCATCGTGCAAGAGGCCCCCTGCCCTGTGCTCACTATCCGTGAGGGATTCAACTTCCACAAGGCATTGGAACGCATCGTGGTGCCCATTCGCATCAACGCCAACTCGCGACAGAAAGTGCCGCCCGCTGCCCAGATGGCCAAAATCTTCGGCTCCACGGTGTACATCCTCGGTCTTGTCGAGACGGCACAGGACGCTTTCACCCTGAAGACCTACCTCAAACAGGTGGAGCAATACATGGCGCAAGAGGGCATTGCCTACCACACGGTGGGTCGCCGCTACGACAACTACACCCAGACGGTACTCAAATACTGCGAGGATGTGCAAGCCGACTTGGTGGTCATCAACACCGAACAAGACCGCTTGCTGGCACGTCTCTTCTTAGGCACCAACGCCCAACAGATGGTGCACAAGTCGCAGATTCCCGTCCTTTGTATCCACCCCGAAGACATTGGTGACATTGCCCGCTAACGACGTTATCATCATTGGTGCCGGCGCCGCAGGCATGATGGCTGCGCTCACCGCTGCCGACCAAGGGCAGCGGGTACTGCTGCTGGAGAAGATGGACCAACCGGGTCGCAAGCTCCGCATCACCGGCAAGGGGCGCTGCAACCTCACCAACACCGCCCCGCTGAAGGAATTCCTTGAGCATGTGGGTTCCGACAACCGTTTCCTTCGCAACAGTTTCTCTCGTTTTTTCAACCAGGAGCTGATGGACTTCTTCGAGCAGCACGGCGTCCCCCTAACCATCGAGCGGGGCAACCGCGTCTACCCTTCGAGCGGCAAATCGCTCGACATCTTCTTGGCATTGGTCGAACCCATCGAGCATCACCCCAACATCACTTTCATGAAAAAGGCCGAGGTGGAGACCTTGCTTGTCTCGTCCGACGAGCACCGTATCGTCGGCGTACGGATGAAGAACCACGAGACTTTCTCCGCCCGCAAGGTCATCGTGGCCACTGGAGGTCTCTCCTACCCTTCCACCGGCTCGACAGGCGACGGCTACCGTATGGCACAGGAGGTGGGTCACACCCTTGTCGACCGTGTGCCTTCGCTGGTGCCCCTTGTGTGCGAAGAGCCGATACCCGACGAACTGGTCGGCTTTGTGCTGAAAAACGTGGCTTTGCGTATCGAACGTCCCGACGGCAAGAAACTTTTCGAGCTGCAAGGCGAGATGACCTTTACCGACAACGGTATTGCCGGTCCGATAGTGTTGAGCGCCAGCCGCGTGGTCAGCCGTCCGTTGCACCAAGGCGAGGCGCTGACGGCCAAGATAGACCTCAAGCCAGCCCTCTCCAACGAGGTGTTGGACAAACGGCTTATTCACGACCTTGACAGCAACGGCAACCGCATCCTCAACGACGCGATGCGAATGTGGCTGCCAGCCGAGCTGATACCTTTGGCATTGAAACGACTGAAAATAGAGCAATTCAAACGGCTCAACCAAGTGAATGGCAACGAACGCAAACGGTTGCTGCTGTTCCTCAAAGGGGTGCCTTTCACCCTCACCGGCACCCGCGACTACCCCGAAGCCATCGTCACACAAGGGGGCGTGAGCCTGAAAGAGGTCAACCCCAAGACAATGGAGTCACGCTTGGTGCCGGGATTGTTCTTTGCCGGCGAGGTGCTCGACCTCGATGCCGACACCGGCGGCTACAACCTCCAGATAGCCTTCTCCACCGCTGTGGCGGCAGGCAGTATGCTATAAAAATTAATGGGTGTCGAACTCCTCCACAGCCATCGTAGCCTCTTCCCATTCCTCCATCTTCTGCTCCAACCGCTCTTTTAGCTGCTGATAAGCGGCATAGAAATCGGGATTGGTGGTGGCTTCCGTGCTGCCTGCGGCCAGCAAGGCATCTTTCGACGCTATCTCGGCTTCCAACGCCTCTATCTCCTGCTCCACTTTGGCTACCGCGTTACGCAGCTTCCGCAGCTCTCGCTCGCGGTCTTTTGCCTGCTGGTAGTTCAACTTGCTCTGCGACACCGTCGGCGTCGAAGCGGCGGCGGTACGTTTCGTCACCTCGAGGGCCTTGAGACTCTCGATTTTTCTGTACTCCAAAAACTCGAAGATGTCGCCCTTGAACTCGTGCACCCTACCGTCACGAAACTCGTAGAGGGTGTCGGTCAACCCTTGCAGGAAGTCGCGGTCGTGGCTCACCACAATCAACGTGCCGTCGTATTGCAGCAGGGCATTCTTCAGGATATCCTTGGAGTTCATGTCGAGGTGGTTGGTCGGCTCGTCAAGCACCAACAGGTTGGAAGGGGTGAGCAGCAGTTTGGCCAACGCCAAACGGGCTTTCTCGCCGCCGCTGAGCACCTTCACTTTCTTCTCGATATCGTCGTTGTCGAAGAGGAAACTGCCCAAGATGTTGCGTATCTTGGGGCGGATGTCGCCTTGTGCGATGTCGTCGATGGTTTGGAAGACCGTCTTCTCACCATTGAGCATGGCGGCTTGGTTTTGTGCATAGTAGCCTATCTGCACCTGATGTCCCGTCTTGCACACACCCGTCTGGTCGGTGATGTCGCCCACGATAATCTTGGCCAACGTCGTCTTTCCCTCGCCGTTGCGTCCCACAAAGGCCACCTTGCTCCCCTTCAGGATGGTGATGTCCACATCGTCGAAGACTTTCTTGCCGTCGTAGGCTTTGCCGAGATGTTCTGTCTGCACCACAATCTTGCCGCTGTGCGGAGCGGGTGGAAACTGGAAATGGATGCTCTCGGTCGACACCTCGTCCACCTGTATGGTCTCCATTCGTTCGAGCATCTTGATGCGGCTTTGCACCTGTTTCGACTTGGTGGCTTTGTAGCGAAAACGTTCGATGAAAGCCTCGATTTGCGCCACCTGACGTTGCTGATTGGTCAGCGAGGCCATCTGGCTGGCACGCCGTTCCTGCATCAGCACCACATATTCGGAGTAGGAGGCTTTGTAGTCGTAGATTCTGCCTGCTGTGATTTCGATGGTACGTTTGGTGATATTGTCGAGGAACGTGCGGTCGTGACTGACCAGTACCACCGCCCCTGGATAGTTCTGCAGGAAGGTCTCCAACCATTGTATCGACTCGATATCGAGGTG
>CAJOQB010000190.1 GCA_905236405.1 uncultured Bacteroidales bacterium | reverse complement strand
TCGGCGTTTTTGGCTATCGCCCAAGCCACAAAGCCCGGTTGCTGACTGAAGAACACCCCTCGGGCCTTCGAGGAGAAGAGGTCGTTGACGGACATCACCTTGTTGGTGTCGTCAAGGAGGACAAACCCCTCGCCCTCCTCCATGAACCAGGTGTTGAACTCGTTGAGCGAAATTTGGTAGTCGATGTTCTCTTTGGCGAAATAGCGTCGCTTCTCTTCGGCGGGCAGCGGGGTCACCGTCGGTTTGTATTCGCTGAAGAAGAGTTCTTTGTTCAGTCGTCTTATCAGGTTGTCGCAGTTCTCCTGTGTGGCGTTGCCGAGCAGTATGACAGCGTCGGTCGTGTAGCCGTCGTAGCCGATGGGGTGCTTGCGAGTCTCCGCCTTGTGGGTGAACTTGGCGAAGATGGGGGCGATAGAGTCGGTTTCGAAGTGGGGCGGCAGGTCGCTCAGCAGAATCATGCGGCTGCTGTCGTCGAACGAGGCCATCCCGATGCTTTGGTAATGGAAGCGGTACTTCTTGCGGAAGTCCTTGTAAATCGAATCTGTCGCCCCTGCTGCCGCACAGCTGTCGACGTTCACATGCTGGTTGGGGACATACTCGTAATCCAGCAGACGGGCGCTCTCCCGTTTCATGCTCTCCCCGAAGGATGTCCGCATCACCACGAACACAACCACCCCCACGATTGCCGCGATGGCAACCAGCCAGAGGAGGGTTTTGTTCGATTTCTTGCTCATCGGGGGTTAGTGTTCGTGAAATGCTCTGCCTATTCGGTTACGAGAGGTGCTCGTCGCGGTTGGCGTTGCGGTCGATGACCGAGCCGCTGGCTTGATGGGTGGCCAGCACCAGCACTTCGGCAATCTGCACGTGTTCGGGCGACTGGGCGGCATAGAGAGCCACATCGGCGATATCGTCGCCTGTGAGGGGCTGGATGCCCTTGTAGAGGGGGTCGGCTTTCGAACGGTCGCCGTGGAAACGGGTGACGCTGAAGTTGGTCTCCACCAACCCGGGTTTGATGTTCGTCACGCGGACGGCGGTGTCGACAAGGTCGATACGCAAACCGTCGCTAAGCGCTTTGACGGCGGCCTTGGTGGCACAGTAGACGTTGCCTTTGGCGTAGGCGGCGTCGCCAGCCACCGAGCCGATGTTGATAATGTGGCCGTGGTTGCGTTCGGCCATACGGGGGACGATGAGGCGGGTCATGGTGAGCAGCCCCTTGATGTTGGTGTCGATCATGATGTCCCAATCCTGGTAGTCGCCCTCGTGCTCTTTGTCGAGGCCCAAAGCCAAGCCGGCGTTGTTCACCAACACGTCGACATCGGCCCATCGTCCGCTGAGTGAGCCGACAGCACGTGTGGCGGCTTCGCGGTCGCGGACGTCAAAGACAAGGGTCAGCACCTCGGCGCCCAACTGTTCGCAGGCGTTCTTCACCTCTTCCAAACGGTCGGCCTTGCGGCCGGTGATGATCAGGTCATAGCCTCCTTTGGCGAAATGGCGAGCGCAAGCTTCGCCTATTCCGCTGGTGGCACCGGTAATTAATGCAATCTGTTTCATATATCAAGAATTAGTGTTAATATCGTTAAGCATTGTGAGGTAGTTTTGGTAGCGTTCCTCAGATACAAGACCATCTTCGACAGCCCTCTTGACGGCACATTGTGGTTCGTGGCGATGGGTGCAGTTGGCAAAATGGCAGTCGTGCAGACGACTTCTCATCTCGGGGAAGAAGTGCGACAGCTCCTGTGCCGTGAAGTCGACCATGCCGAACTCCTTGATGCCCGGCGTGTCGATAAAGTAGCCGTCGGCTAACGGGAACAGCTCGGCGAAGGTGGTGGTGTGTGTGCCCTTGAGGCTCCATTGGCTCACCTCGCCCACACGCAGTTGGAGCGACGGGTCGATGGCGTTGAGCAAGGCCGATTTTCCCACGCCCGAATGGCCCGAGAAGAGGACTGTCTTGTGGCTGATGGCGTCGCGCAGCCGGTCGACGCCAGTGCCCTCAAGTGCCGACACCTCGAAGACGGGGTACCCCACTTGGCGGTAGATGTCGGCTAACGGGCGGTGCAGCTGCCACAGCTCGCTCCCCTCGTCACCGTAGAGATCCACCTTGTTGAACACCACACAGGCGGGGATGTGGTAGGCCTCGGCGGTCACCAGCAGCCGGTCGATGAAGCCCGTCGAGGTGCGGGGAAAGCCCAGGGTGGCGACGACGCACAGCAAGTCGATGTTGGCGGCGATGACATGGGTCTGTTTGCTGAGTTTGGTGCTGCGACGCACGATGCAGTTCCTCCGGTCGGCCACGTCGGCGATGATGCCCGTGCCGTCGTCGCCTATCGAGAAGGACACGTTGTCGCCCACAGCGATAGGGTTGGTTTGGCGGCTGCCGCGCAGACGGTAGTTGCCGCGAAGCCTGCAGTCGTACACCCTGCCTTCAACCAGCACCTTGTACCAGCTTCCTGTCGTTCTTGTGACCAAACCATTCATTGTGTCAAGCGCGTTTCCAAATTTTTTTCCGATAACGTGAGAGGCGTTTATTTTAATGATATATAGTGATATCAGACAATCTTTTTCGTCAATTTGACTTTCGTGTCGCTCCGCAAAGATACGAAAAGAATCGTTGACGGCGGAAAAGAGTTTACGATATTTGTTTCAACCCTTTTTTGAGTCATGGGAAAGTCAAACCTATGTCAAAGGAAGAGAACCGCTTTTTACCAATAAAATCAATCGTGTCAAAGAACTCGTGATGTCAGACAAAAGTCAGAGTTAAGTCAGACTTAGGTTAGAGTTAAGTAGGAGTTAAGTAGGAGTTACGTAGGAGTTGGAAAATTGTCGTTGCGGCGGCACCTCTCGCGTTGAAATCCGATGCAAAGAT
>CAJOQB010000189.1 GCA_905236405.1 uncultured Bacteroidales bacterium | reverse complement strand
TTATAAATATGCGTACGAAAAAATAAATAAATAATTAATTATTTTTTTTCTCACATTACAATATAGAATACCCCACCCCACCCCCCCCCATCAATGTAAAAGGTAATATAATATATAATCCCATTACAAAAATGAGAAGACGAAAAAACAAGAAAACAGAAATGAGAACCAAATCACTCTTTCTCTTCGAGCGCCCGCGTCTTGACACGACGCAGGACGAAGTCACGACCGAGGTACTTGTTGCGGACATCGGGGTCGGCAGCCATCTCCTCGGGAGTGCCGGCATGGAGGATGCTGCCCTCGTAGAGGAGGTAGGCACGGTCGGTGATGGAGAGGGTCTCGTGGACGTTGTGGTCGGTGATGAGGATGCCGATGTCGCGATCCTTCAGGTGGGCCACGATGTCCTGGATGTCCTGGACGGCGATGGGGTCGACACCGGCAAAGGGCTCGTCGAGGAGGAGGAAGTGGGGGTCGTTGGCCAACGCACGGGCAATCTCGGTACGACGACGTTCGCCACCCGAAAGCTGGATGCCTTTGCTTTTGCGTATCTTCTGAAGGCCAAACTCGTCGAGAAGGCTTTCCAGCTTCTCACGCTGCTGCTCTTTGGTGAGGTCGCTGCGGAACTCGAGGATGGCACTGATGTTGTCCTCGACCGAAAGCTGACGAAAGACGGATGCCTCTTGCGCCAGATAGCCCACACCAGCCTTGGCACGTTGGTACATGGGGAGGTCGGTGATATCGCGATCGTCGAGGAAGATGCGTCCCGAGTAGGGACGGATGATGCCGACAATCATGTAGAACGTGGTGGTCTTCCCCGCCCCGTTGGGACCCAGCAGACCCACGATCTCGCCTCGGTTCACTTCGACCGACACATGATTGACAACCGTTCGGGTGTGGTACTTCTTGACAATATTCTCCGTTCGCAGCTTCATAATCTTAAATTTCTATCGTTGTTATTGCATTTTCGCTCCCTTTTTCATCGAAAAAAGGAGTTGTCGGTTACGAATTTACATCTTAGCAATTATCTGTTTTACAATATAATAAGCATCTTTTCATACCCACACCAACAAAATATTTTTGGCCGATTGAAAAAATGTTGTTAACTTTGTAGATACTTTCGTTTCTTCGCAACAGACATTTTACTCGATGAATAACGCTGTTTGAAGGTGAAAATTATATCAGGAACTAAAAAAGATGGAACAAGTAGACCTTCATGCCAAACTTAAAGAGGTTTTTGGCTTCGACAAATTCAAAGGAGACCAGGAGCAGATCATGCGCAGCCTGCTCGAGGGCAACGACACCTTTGTCATCATGCCCACCGGCGGCGGCAAGAGTCTCTGCTACCAACTGCCCGCCATGATACTGGAGGGCACGGCAATCGTGGTGTCGCCTCTGATTGCCCTGATGAAGAACCAGGTGGACGCCATGCGTTACACCTCGGGCGACAGCTGTGTGGCCCATTTTCTCAACTCGTCGCTCAACCGACAACAGGTGACCGAGGTGAAGGAAGACCTGATAGCCGGCGGCACGAAACTATTGTATGTGGCCCCCGAGACGCTGTCGAAAGAGGACACTATCGAGTTCCTGAAACAAATCAATGTCTCCTTCTTTGCCATCGACGAGGCACACTGTATCTCGGAATGGGGCCACGACTTCCGTCCCGAATACCGTCGGCTTCGCAACGCCATCAACAACATCAACGACAAGGTCCCCATCCTCACCCTGACAGCCAGCGCCACCCCCAAGGTGCAGCAAGACATCATCAAGAACCTCCAGATGGAGAACGCCAAGCTGTTCGTCAGCTCCTTCAACCGCCCCAACCTCTACTACGAAGTGCGTCCCAAACCGTCGGAGTCGCTGTTGCTACACAAAGAAATTATCAAATTCATCCACGAAAACGCCGGCAAGAGCGGCATCATCTACTGTCTAACCCGCAAACGGGTGGAGGACTTGGCCGACCTGCTGTGCAACAATGGCATCAAAGCCCTCCCCTACCACGCCGGATTGGACAACAAGGTGAGAGCCGAGAACCAAGACAAGTTCTTGATGGAGGAGGTGGATGTGATTGTGGCCACCATCGCCTTCGGCATGGGCATCGACAAACCCGACGTGCGGTTCGTCATCCACTACGACATCCCCAAAAGCTTGGAAGGCTACTACCAAGAGACAGGACGTGCCGGACGCGACGGAGGGGAAGGCAAGTGCATCGCTTTCTACTCGGAGCACGACGTGGAGAAGCTATACAAATTCTTCACCGACAAGAACATCACCGAACAGGAGATGGCCAACCAACTGGTACAGGAGATGGTGTCGTATGCCGAGTCGAGCGTGTGCCGCCGAATCAACCTGCTGCGTTACTTCGGCGAGGACTACGACGAGAAAGGCTGTGGCAACTGCGACAACTGCCTGCACCCCAAACCCCGTGTGGAGGTACAAGAAGAGATGGTCTACGCCCTCGAGACCATCCTGGCCATGAAACAGGCATTCAAGACCAAAGAGGTGTTGGACGTCATCATGGGCCACACCAACACCCTCACCCGCACCTACAAGCACCAGCTGCTCCCGCAGTTTGGCCAAGGCAAGGAAGAGGGCGAACTGTTCTGGAAGGCTGTGATACGCCAAGCCATCTTCGAGCATTTCCTCATCAAAGAGGTGGAGCAGTTTGGCCGACTGAAAATCACCCCCGACGGTTTCCGTTACATGAAGAACCCGCACAGCATCAAGGTGCCCGTGGATCACGACTACTCGGAGGCCGCCGTCCTCGAGATTGAGGAGATGGAGAACGAAGCGGGCGGCTCGGCTGCCGGCGACGAGGTGCTCTACGCACAGCTGAAGAGTCTGCTGCGATCCATCGCACAACGGGAGAACTTGCCCGTGCATGTCATCTTCTCCGATGCCAGCATCAAAGACATGACCATCCAGTACCCCTGCACCGTCGAGGAGATGAGCCGTGTGCAAGGCGTGGGCATCGACAAGGCCCGCAAACACGGAGGCCCCTTCATCGAACTGATAAAGAAATATGTCGAGGATTACGAGATAGAACGTCCTCAAGACATCGTGGTTCACAGCGGCAGCAAGAAAACCAACTTCTACGTCAGCATCGCCCAGGCTTGCGACCGCAGGATTCCGTTGGACGACATGGCCCACAGCTTCAACATGACGATGGACCAACTGCTGACCCAGATAGAGAACATCCTGGCCAAGGGTCACCGCATCAACCTGGACTACTACATCGAAGAGAATATCGACGAGGACCACCAAGAGGTGCTGCTCGACTACTGGCGCGAAGCCGAAGAGGAAGAACACACCGACAGCGAGAAAGCCCTCGAAGAAGCTTACCAGGAATTCAGCGACGACCCCGACTATACACGGGAAGAGATACGACTGATGAGAATAAAATTCTTCTACGATAACGGTTTCTAACCCTCAATCCGAATCTTCTGTGTATCTTTGCACTTTGAATCAACGCCCCATAGAGTGGCATAACATTTAAAAATAAATTAAAGATTATGAATAAAATAAGTTCTATCTTACTGACAGCAGCATTGCTGTTTTCGTTGGCCGCACAAGCACAATTCAAACAAGATTTCCATAAAGTGGAATACATGTTGAAGGTCGAGGGAGGCTATATGCCCTTCATGACCAACGCAGGACATGCAGGCAATTTCGGTTACTACAACGACGACCTGCGTCATGTGTCCACCTTCAGCATCATCAACGGTGTCTGCGTCAGCCAAGATTTCTTTGTCGGTCTGGGTTTGGCCTATAACTACATGGCCCGTCCCGACAACTTCGCCGACGGATGGCACGGCGGCATGGCCTATGTCGATTTCGACTACCGTCCCCTTGAGGAGGAATGGGCTCCGATGTTCTATGCCCGTGCCGGCGGCAGCTACCTGATGGGCGAACAAGGCTACGGCAACACGTTGACGGGCTATGCAGAGCTGGGTCTCGGTCTGAACTGGTATTTCAACTACGTGTACAGCAACATGGAACGCAACTACAAGAGCATCTATCTGACCATCGGCTTTGCCTACATGCAGCAAGCCACCTATCTCCCCATCCGTCTGGGTGTCCGCTTCTAACCACTTCAACCATCATGGAATCGACCCGACAACAAAAAATCGCACGACTCATACAGACCGACATGGGCGACATCTTCCTGAAGGAGATGAAGCCTACATTGGGCAACAGCCTGATTACCGTCACCAAGGTCCGCATCACCCCCGACCTCTCCATCGCCCGCATCTATGTGAGCATCTTCCCCATCGGTGACGGCGTGGGAAAAGAGCAGGTGTTCGAGGCCATCCAAGCCAACACCGCCGACCTACGCCGACGGTTAGGTCATCGCGAGGGCAAGCAGTTGCGCATCATCCCCCAGTTGGAGTTCTTTATCGACGACTCGCTCGACTATATCGAGCATATCGAGAGTCTGTTGAAACAATAACACGGATTGACCTTTCCAACCCGAAGCCTCCATGCGTCTACCGCTGTTTATCGCCCAACGTTATCTCTTCTCCAACAAGAAGAGGACTATCATCAACATCATCTCTTGGATATCGCTGACCAGCATCGCCATAGGCACCACGGCACTCATCGTGGTGCTGTCGGTGTATAACGGCATCGGCGAGCTGACCCAGTCGCTGTTCAACGTGTTCGACCCCGAGCTGAAGATTGAATGTGTGGAGGGGAAGACCTTCCACACTTCGGCCATCGACTATGACGGGATAACGACTCTGCCGGGGGTGAAGAGGGTATGCCAAGTGGTGGAAGAAAACGCATGGATGACGCACCGCGAGAACGAGAGCATCGTGCAGCTGAGAGGCGTCGACGACCAGTACGGCAGCATGACGGGACTCGACACGATGGTATACGAGGGCTCTTATCTGCTCCACGAAGGCGACCTCGACTTTCTCCTTTTCGGCGCCGAGCTATACTACAACATGGGCATCAACGCCTACACCAACCAGCCTGTCGCCATACATATCCCCAAACGGGGCGGCGGCATCAGCATGACGATGACCGACGCTTTCAACAGCTGCTACGCCTACCCTGCCGGCAATTTCTACACCCAGCAAGACATCGACAGCCGCTATGTCATCGCTCCCATCCGTCTGGTCCGCGAGCTGATGGACTACACTCCCGACGAGGTCACCTCCCTCTCGGTGGCATTGGAGAACGAGAAATCGGTGAAACGTATCAAACAACAACTGCAGACGCTATTGGGAGAAGAGTACACGGTCAAAGACCGTTTCGAGCAGCAGCCCCTCTACTACAAGATATTCCGCAGCGAACGGCTCGGTGTGTTCCTCATCCTCAGCCTCATCATCCTGATTGCCACCCTCAACCTGATTGCCTCGCTGTCGTTGCTCATCATCGACAAACGCAAAGACATCCAAACGATGAAAAGCATGGGGATGGAGGACAAAACCATCCGCAGCACCTTCTTCAGCGAAGGGATGATGATTGGGGTGATTGGCGCTGTGGCAGGGCTGGTGATAGGGTTTGTCATCTGCTGGCTCCAGCAACATTACGGCATCGTCAAGATGGGAGGCGGCAATCTGATTGTCAACGCCTTCCCCGTCGCCATGCGATTGAGCGACTTCGTCGCCACCTTTGTCATGGTGATGCTGCTCACCGCCCTGTCGGTACTGTTCACCGTTCGCCACGCCAAATTAGACTCAAAACAATAATACATTATAATATACGCATTAACATTCTACCGCTATGGAACTGAAAGAATCGCTCAAGACCACCGTCTTTGAAAAAAGCGTCCTCAAACAGCAGGTCTACCAAGCCACTCGCGAATCGTTCGAACTGTTTCGCAAGAGCGCCCACGAAATCATCGACCTCTTCGTGGCCGAGAACGAACGTCGCGGCACCCAGATAGAGTTCGCTTTCATCGACCGAGGCGACTTTGAATTTGAGATACGCTTCGCCGGCGACACGTTGATTTTCTACATGCCCACCGACGTCTTCGAGTTCAGCCGCGACCACGCCGTCATGAAGACCCCCTATATCCGTGAAGACAGCCGTCGCTCCTACTGCGGTGTCATCCGCATATACAACTTCATCACCGACTCGTTTACCTACGAGCGTTACAACGACTTGGGATATATGATTGGCAGAGTGTTTATTAACCACGAAAAACACTACTTTATCGAGGGTAAACGCGAGTTGGGCATGATGTACAATAATTTCAATACTTCGCTGATTAACAACGAATCAGTACAATCCATAGTAGAGTCGGCTATCGAGTATGCCACCAATTTTGATACTTTGACCCCTCCATACGACGAAAACAAGCTGGTTCCCGCGGGGGATATGGTGGAACATTCGGAGAAAAAATCCATCGTCACCGCCAAGCGATTAGGCTTTCGTTTCCAACAAGATAACATCTAAAAAAGTTATTGTACAAACAAAGGATGGTGAAAAAAAATTTGCCAGTTATAAAAATGTTTGTACTTTTGCACCTCGAAAGCAAAGAGAGGCGGTTAGTCTAAAAGACCCTAAACGACGCTTTTGTAGAAAGATGCTCCGATCGTCTAGCTGGCCCAGGACGTGAGATTTTCATTCTCAAAATCGCGGGTTCGAATCCCGCTCGGAGTACGAATAATAAGAATAATAAGAGTTAAAAAGAACAATGGCACATCACAGTTCAGCAAAAAAAAGAATTCGCTCCAGCGAAAAGAAAAGAATTGAGAACAGATACTATGCTAAGACCATGCGCAATGCCCTTCGTGACTTCCGCGCTCTTCAAGACAAAGCTGTAGCCACCGAACGTCTTCCCAAGATGATTTCCATCATCGACAAGCTGGCCAAACGCTCTGTCATCCACAAGAACAAAGCATCCAATCTCAAATCGAAATTGATGAAGCAAGTCAACGCTATGTAATATCATCCCATAGCTTGCTCAAAATAAAAAAGCCAACCCCTCAAGGAGTTGGTTTTTTTGTTGCCCTGTATTGCCCCTACCCTATTCTCTAAGATGCGAGTCGATGATGATTGTGACCGGCCCGTCGTTGACGAGCGACACCTTCATATCGGCACCGAAGACTCCCGTGGGGACAGGATGACCCAACCCGCAAGAGAGGCTTTCGACAAATCGGTTGTACAGCGGGATGGCCACCTCGGGACGTGAAGCACGGATATAGCTGGGACGGTTGCCCTTGCGGGTGGAGGCCATCAGCGTGAACTGGCTGACGACAAGGATATCACCTCCTGAGACATCGGTAATCGGCAGGTTCATCACCCCCTCGGCATCATCGAAGATACGGAGCCGCATCACCTTCCCCACCAACCACTCGACATCTTCAGCGGTGTCGGCGTCCTCGACACCCACCAGGACAAGCATACCTTGCTGAATGGCTGCCGTCACACTTCCTTCGATGGCGACAGACGCATTTTTGACTCGTTGGATGACTATACGCATGAGATTATTTCGTTTTCATTCTACAATGGTCAGCTTGGCAAACCGCAGCAGCATCTGCTTCTCGCCCACACTGTCGAAATGGACAAGGGCTTTGCGATCCATGCCCGCCCCTTCGACACGCACGACCGTCCCCATACCGAACTTGGCATGGCTGACTCTCATGCCTTGCTGAATGGCGTTTATCTCTGCCTGACTGTTGCTCACAGCCGGTCCTTTGGGCAGTTGTTCTATCTTCCGCAGACGAGTACGGTCGACAGTAGGTTGCTTGGTCTCCCCTGCCGGTTCCACGCCGCCGAAAGAGGCAAAGGGAAGCTGCCCCGGACGAGGGAAGGCGCTTCGTTTTCTCCCCATCTCGATATACTCGGGGTCAATCTCCTCGACGAAGCGACTCAGCTCTTGGCACGACGAGTTGCCGTACTGGTAACGTGTCAGGGCATGAGAGAGGAACAGCCGCTGTTCGGCACGGGTGACGGCGACATAGAACAGCCGTCGCTCCTCCTCCAAATCCTGTCGGCTTGAGATGCTCATGGCCGATGGGAAGAGGTTCTCCTCCATACCCGACACAAAGACGATGGGAAATTCCAACCCTTTGGCGGCATGGATGGTCATCAGCGAGACCTTCTCGCTGGTGTCGTGGTCTTTGTCCTCCGACGTCAACAGCAACACCTGCTGCAAAAAGAGGTCGAGCGTCTTGAACGCAGGAGCATCTTCCTTGGGCTCTTCTTCGTCCACTTCGCCAGGGGTGATTTCGTCGTCGTGGTCGCAGAATTCCTGAATACCGTTGAGGAGTTCCTCGATATTTTCTATTCTGTTGGCGTTCTCGGGGTCGTCGTCCTCACGCAACGCTTTTATCAAACCCGAGGCCAGCACCACCTTGTGAGCCAACGTGTAGGCGTCGGTGGTGAACTGCATGGCCGAGAACATCTTTATCATGGTGGCAAAGTCGGCGATACGCTGCTGCGTAGGGCCGTTGATGGAAAGACCAAACGAGGAGAGGTTCTCTATCACGGTAAAGATAGAGACATCGTTGTCGGCAGCAGCCAGGCGTATCTTGTCCATCGTGGTATTGCCGATACCACGTGCCGGCTTGTTGATGATTCGAACCAGACACTCGTCGTCGTGGTTGTTGACCACCAGACGAAGGTAGCTGAGCACATCCTTCACCTCCTGACGTCCATAGAACGAAATGCCGCTGTATATCCGATAGGGAATATCGCGATGCCGCATGGCGTCCTCGATGGCTCGACTTTGGCTGTTGTTGCGATAGAGGATAGCGAAATGGGAGAAGGGATGGTTCTCGTCGCCCAGATGGGCATCCAATATCTGGTCGGCAATCATCCGAGCCTCGTCGCGTTCGTCGGCGGCACGCAGCAACCGAATGGGACAACCCGAGGCGTTGTCTGTCCAGATGGTCTTTTTTATCTGCTCTTTGTTTTTTGATATGATAGAGTTGGCCGCGTTGACAATCACCTGTGTCGAGCGATAGTTCTGCTCCAACTTGTAGAGGTGCATCTGCGGATAGTCGCGTTTGAAATTGAAAATGTTCTGAATATTGGCTCCACGGAAAGCATAGATGCTCTGGGCATCGTCGCCCACCACACAGATGTTCTGCAAACGAGCCGCCAGCTTCTTTACAATCAGATACTGGGCGAAGTTGGTGTCCTGGTACTCGTCGACCATGATGTAGCGGAAACGGTTTTGGTACTTGAGCAACACGTCGGGACAGTCACGCAACAGGACATTGGTGTTGAAGAGCAGGTCGTCGAAGTCCATCGCCATAGCGTTGCGTAGCCGTTGCTGATAGATAGCGTATATCTTTCCTATCTCGGGCTTCCGTGCGGTACGGTCTTCGGCCTGAATCTCTGCGTTGTTGGCATAGTCCTCCGCCCCAATCAGATTGCTTTTGGCCATCGAGATACGGCTCAGCACAAAGCTCTTGTTGTACTGCTTTGGGTCAAGGTTCAGTTCCTTGATGATATGGGCTATCGACGATTTGCTGTCGTCGTTGTCGTAGATGGTGAAGTTGGAGATGAAGCCCAACCGCTCCGCCTCGGCACGGAGTATGCGGGCAAACACCGAGTGGAAGGTCCCCATCCAGA
>CAJOQB010000188.1 GCA_905236405.1 uncultured Bacteroidales bacterium | reverse complement strand
TTGCTGTTCAGCAAATTTGCCAGCGACATCGTCAGCAAATACTCAGGCAACATCAAACCCGTTCGTCTGACCGACGACGGCAAAGAATACATTAAGTCCTACCCGTGGCGTGGAAACATCCGCGAACTGAAGAATATCACGGAACAGATTTCCTATTTGGAGGAGACCCGCGAAATCAGCAAAGCCATTCTGCAAAGCTATCTCAACTTTGAGCCGCAGGACTTGATGCCCACCATCTATCAGGGCAACAACACAAGCAACGAGCAGGTGACAATGAACCCGTTCGAACTGCAGAGCACCATCCTCAAGATGCGTGGTGAAATCAACGAACTGCGTCAAGCCGTCTCGAATATGGCCAACATCGTCCACTCGAACAATATGATAGAACACGACTATCAGCATGACGACAGGATGTTGCCCCACAACCACTACGCTGCCGACAACAAAGACCCCAACACCATCCGCATCGACACCAATCCCATCAAAGACAACTACGAAGACGAGGAGGTGCAATATGCCAATGTGGTCGATGAGGAAGAGAAAAACACGGCATCCACTCCGTTGACCCTTGCCGAGATTGAACGCAACGCCATCACGGCAGCACTGGAACGCAACCGCGGCAACCGACGCACTTCGGCTCGCGAGTTGGGCATCAGCGAGCGCACACTCTACAGAAAAATAGGCGAATACAATATCAATATATAAGTTAGAAACAGTAAATTAGTATATAGAATACAATAGAAAGTAAAGTTAATGACAATGGAAGCAATTCAGATTACGTTACCTTCTTCAAAAAGCATCTCCAACCGTTGGTTGGTGCTCGATTATTTGAGTCAAAACGGCATCCGTATAAAGAATCTCTCAACAGCCGACGACACACAGCTCTTCAAACGGCTGCTCCGACAAGCACGTCTGGGTCGTCGCCACACTTACGACTGTCGCGACGCTGGCACCGCTGCCCGCTTCCTGATAGCCATCCTTTCCGTAACTCCTGGCACTCATTATATCACGGGCAGCCCCCGTCTGTGCCAACGCCCTATGGGTCCGTTGGTCGACTCGCTTCGTTCCATAGGCTGCAAGATTGAATACTCCGGCGAAGAGGGATGCTTGCCGATGAAGATTGAAGGCGTGGTGCCTACGGGCAACCGTATCATTATCGACGGCACCCAAAGCAGCCAGTTTGTGTCGGCACTGCTTCTGGCTGCTGCCGCTATGCCCACAGGTATGGCTGTGGAAGTGATTGGCAACGATGCATCGGCCCCTTATATCCGCATGACCCTCGACGCATTGGACAAGAGCGGTATAGAATATGTCTACAAAGGCAATCCTCCTGCATATTTTGTCAGCCATACGCTGCCGCAAGTGGAGATGTTTTCGATTGAGAAGGACTGGTCTGCAGCCTCTTATTTCTATAATGTCACACTTCTGAGCAACAAAGAGCTGAACCTCCATATGTCGGGACTCACCTATCCATCGATGCAAGGCGACAGCGCTGTGTTCGACATCTATGCCCAGTTGGGCATCCGTTCACGCACCGTGGGACAAGCCATCGAGATTGACCGTTCGGGCGATGCCGTCGACATTTTCGAGTACGATTTCCACTATGCTCCCGACCTCTTCCCCTCGGTAGCTGTGGCATGTGCCGCCAAAGGTATTGAGACAAAACTGACTGGGTTGGAAAACCTGCGGCTGAAAGAAAGCGATCGTGTCGAAGCGGTATGCTCCGAGTTGAAGAAATTAGGCGTCAACGTCGAGATGGAGGGAGCCACTATGCTGATTCATCCCTCGACCATGCAATATAAAGAGCCCGTCGACTCGCACAACGACCACCGTATCGCTATGGCTTTCGCCACACTGAAAGCTCGCTTCCCCGAATTAGAGATACAGAATCCCGAGGTGGTGTCCAAATCGTTCCCCGGATTCTTCGAGATGTTGGGACGAGCCATCGACTAACAAAACCATTCACAGTATACAAGTATACAAAATAAGAGCGGACTGAAGAATCAGCCCGCTCTCTTATTATGAGCATTTACTTGTAATTCTCTATTCGGTAAGCACCTCGACAGAACCAGTACGCTGGATGTTGCCTAAATAGCCCTTGCCAGAGAA
>CAJOQB010000187.1 GCA_905236405.1 uncultured Bacteroidales bacterium | reverse complement strand
TCCTGCTGCGTCAGATAGTCTTGAAACGAGAGATGATGGAGGGTGACTCGCTGACAAAAGGGGGAGCCGTCGATATTGCGTCGGGCATCTATGAGGGCCTGCGGGTCGATTTCGATGGCGGTGATATGTGCTTCGGAAAATCGTTGTGCCATCATCAGGGCAAGGACACCGGTGCCGGTGACGACATCGAGGATGCAACGTCCGCCTGCCGCCAAAGCGCCAAGCAGGTCACTGTCGGTACCCACTTTCATGGCAGCATGGTCTTGATGGATGTCGAACTGACGGAAATGGAAAACGGTGTCGCTCATGACTCGGTGGTTATCGTCCCAAAAGAAAGACGGTGTTGCGTTTGTGGAGGTCGACGGTGGAGCGGAGCTTCTTCCATCGGGCGGCGGTAGCGGTGACAATCTGCTGTGTGGGCAGGGTGAGGTCGACGGCCACACACACCAAGGTGCCGCTGTCGAGGGTGTCGCTCAACGCCTCGAGCAGCTGGTTGTTGCGATAGGGGGCCTCGATGAAGAGCTGTGTCTGTCCCTCTTTGAGGACTCGCTGCTCGTATTGCCGGATGGCTTTGGCTCGCTGCACTCGGTCGACGGGAAGGTAGCCGTTGAAGGCGAACCGCTGACCGTTCAACCCTGACGCCATGAGGGCCATCATCAACGACGAAGGCCCCACCAAGGGGACTATGGCGATGCCCCGTTGCTGCGCCTGTCGGGTGACGAGCATCCCGGGGTCGGCCACACAAGGCAACCCTGCCTCGCTGAGCAACCCCACATTCTCGCCTCGTGCGATGGGGTCGAGATAATGAAGGGTCTCTTCGGGGGTAGTGTGCTCGTTGAGAAGGAAGAAGGTGGTGTCGTCGATGGGGTGACGGTAACCGGCTTTCTTCAGAAAACGGCGGGCGGTGCGAAGCTCTTCGACGATGAAGGTGCGACAGCTGTCGAGCATCTCGCGGTTGGCTTCGGGCAACGAATAATGCAAGTCGTCGGCCCCGATGGGGACGGGAAAGAGTATCAGTTTTGCCTCGGAAGGAGTGTCCATATTGTTTTTATTATTTTCTATTTTACAGTCAGTTGCAAGAAGAGACAAAATCTTTTTTCTGCTTTTCGTCCAACAGTTGATATTTTATTTGTAACTTTGCAACGTCGTTTCGATTAACGAAATTTTATCAAACAAATTATATAAAGATACATAGATTATGACAAAATTCGATCCCGCAACCGCTATTCAGCGCCTCGACGGACAAGACGCCACCCGTGGTGTCAACCCCTCTATCAACGACAGCGCCACCTTCTGCTTCCCCGAAGCACATCTGATGACCGAGACTTTCCACGGTGAGACGGAAGGCTTCTTCCTCTACAGCCGTCACTGGAACCCCACGAACCTCTGCCTCTGCAAGGCTTTGGCCGCTATGGAAGGCACCGAGATGGCTTGGGTCACCGGCTCGGGTTTGGCAGCCATCACCACGGCGTTGCTCCACGAGGTGAAGACCGGCGACCACATCCTGTCGAGCATGACCACCTACGGCGGAACCTTCGCCTTCATGAAGAACTGGCTGACCAAGTTCGGCGTGGAGACCTCGTTCGTCAACTTCCAAGACCTCGACGCTGTGAAGAAGGCCATCCGTCCCAACACCAAGGTGCTCTACACTGAGACGATGAACAACCCCTTGCTCCGCATCGCCAACATCCCCGAGCTGGCCAAGATGGCTCACGCCAACGGTGCCAAGCTGATTGTCGACAACACCTTCACCCCCATGATTTTCAGCCCCTGCCGTCTGGGTGCCGACGTCACCGTCTATTCGATGACCAAGTTCGTCAACGGCAAGAACGACTGCGTGGCCGGTGCCATCTGCGGCAGCGCCGAGTATATCAACTCGCTGATTGACGTCAACAACGGTACCGCTATGTTGCTGGGTCCTGTGCTGGATCCCATGCGCAGCAGCAGCATCCTGAAGAACCTCCACACCCTCCACATCCGTATGCAGCAGCACGGTCGCAACGCCATGTACTTGGCTCAGCGTTTCAAAGAGGTGGGCTTTAAATACAACTACCCCGGCTTGCCCGAGCATGTCGACTATGAACTCACCAAGTCGATGATGAACGAAGGCTACGGCTTCGGCGGTATGATCAGCATCGATATGGGCACCGCAGAGAAGGCCAGCCGCATCATGGAGATCATGCAGAAGAAGGGTGTCGGCTATCTCGCTGTGTCGCTGGGCTACTTCAAGACCCTCTTCAGCAACTCGGGCAAGTCGACCTCGAGCGAGGTTCCCGAAGAAATCCAGAAGGAGATGGGCATGAGCGAAGGCCTGATTCGTTTCTCGGTGGGTCTCGACAACGACATCGAAGCCACCTTCCAACTCATCAAAGAATCGGTCGACGAGTGCGGTCTCTAATGCTATGAAGAAAGTGGCAATCATCCTCTCCGGCTGCGGCAACCGCGACGGCAGCGAACTGCAAGAGTCGCTGTCGCTGATGCTGGCGTTCGACCGTCACGATATCGCCTATCAATGCTTTGCCCCGAAGACGACCTTCAAGGTGGTCACCTATCTCGGCAACCCCGTTGAGACGGGCGAACAACGCGACCTCTATGCCGAAGCGGCTCGCATCGCCCGCGGCAACATCCTCGACTTGGCCACCTATCGTGCCGACGACTACGACGCCCTCGTCTTGCCTGGCGGCATGGGG
>CAJOQB010000186.1 GCA_905236405.1 uncultured Bacteroidales bacterium | reverse complement strand
GATTACTAAGAAAGGTGCATACTTGATTACTAAGAAAGGTGCATGCTTGATTACTAAGAAAGGTGTATGCTTGATTACTAAGAAAGCCTATCTTTGGGGTGATCCGATGCTCTCGGTGGAGCCCTGTCGAGCCTTGCTCTCCAGCTCCATTTTTCCGATACGCCAGGTGATGCCGAGGCCGACGAAGGTCGACTTGAAGCGTTGGCTGCCAGTGGTTTGGTATTGTGGTGCCGTGGTGTTGCTGCCCCATTCGCTCCAGCCGAAGATGTCGCGGACGTTGAGGTTGACGCTCAGCTGGCGGTCGAAGAAGTCGCTGCTCAGGCCGAAGTCGACTCCCTTGTTGGCGTTGGTCAGGCTGTAGAGTCCCAGACGCGGCGAGGTGTAGTGGGCGTTGGCATAGAGCTCGAGCTGGTTCCACAGCTTGGCCCACACGTTGAGGCGGAAACTGTAGCTGAGCTTGTTGTCGCTGAAGTCGTTGTAGTTGTAGGCATAGTTGAAGAGCGAGGCGTTGAACCGCACGTTGAGGAAGCCCGTGGGACGGTAGGTGATGTTGGCCTCGATGCCCTCGGTGTGCGAGGAGCCGATGTTCACAGGGTAGGAGTAGTTGACTGGATAGAGGAACACAGCGGGGAGGACGGTGTCGGAGGTCATGGTGCCTATCTCGTTAGTGTTGGCACGGAAGTAGGCGTTCAATCCGATGTTGCCGAAGCCCATGACATATTTGTTGAAGGCGGCCTCGAGGTTGTGGGTGTAGGTCATCATCAGGTTGGGGTTGCCGATGCGGAACGAGTAGTCGTCGTAGATGCGGAAGAGGGTGTAGTCGAGCAGGTTGTCGCTGTGCGAGAAACGACGGGTGTAGCTCAGGCTGTAGCTCTCGAAGGTCTTGGTCTGGTAGCTCAGGTGGATGCTGGGCACCCATCCGATGAACGAGGTGTCTTTGATCACACGGTCGTTCAGGCTGTTGTGCTCCACGCGACCGCTCAGCAGGTCGTCCTCGAAACGGAGACCCACCTTGGCTGTGAAGCCGCCCCAGCGTTTCTGGCCGGTGATGTAGGCGGCGGGGCCGAGATACATGCCCTGTGCCACGTAGGATTGGTAGGCCATGTTGCTCCATGTGTTGTCGGCCAGCAGGCTGTCCACATGCTCGTTGTTGTAGTTGCCGCCAAAGCCCATTTCGGCGCTGGTCTCTATCTCGATGCCGTTCTTCATCGGGTGGCTGTAGTTCACCTCGACGCTGCCGCTCGGAGCGTACATGTCGCCGTCGGTGTGGCGTCGGAAGTCGGTGAACGAAGGATTGTTGTAGTCACGCCAGTTGTTGCTGTAGCCGTAGTTACGCCAGTAGTTGCCGTTGGCGCTCACCGTCAGCTTGCGGCCCGTGGTGTCGAACCGTTTCTCGTACCACAGACCGGCATAGCCGCCGTAGCTGATGCCGTTGTTGCGTACCGAGTCGAAATAGCTCAGGTCGTTGGTTCGCACTCCGTTGACATATTCATAGTAGGTATAGTTGTTGTCGTACGAGTTGCGGTCCCAGTAGGGGTAGAAGCCTGCCCATGCCGAGAGGTGGCTTGTGCTGTCGATGTTCCAGTTCATGTTAAACCCCGAGTATCCGCCCCAGTAGGGCATATGGCTTTCGCTCTTGTATTCTTGAAAGCGGCTTGTGTCGTGGTTGGCATCGAAGAGCGTCGTCTTTCCGTCGGAGGCACCGTCGTGACGGGCATAGTTGCCGTTGAGGTAGAAATTGAAGTCCACCTTCTCGTTGGCCCACACATAGGACACCCATGGCGACACCGAGGGCAGGGTGGAGGCACGCACACCGACGCAGAGCAGCTCGTTGCGAGTGATTCTCTGATTGGTCACGATGTTGATGACACCGCCCGACGAAGAGTAGCGGGCCGAGGGGTTGGTGATGACCTCGATGCGTTCGATGGCGTTGGCCGGCAATTGTTTGATGTATTGCTTCAAAGCCTCCTCGTTCATATGGCTCGGACGGTCGTTAATCCATATCTCCACCGAGCTGACACCGCGAAGGGTGATGTTGCCCTCTGCGTCCACCTCCACCCCTGGGGCGTTCTGCAGCGCGTCGCTGGCCGTGCCTGTCTGTATCGAAGGGTCTTCCTTGACGTTGTACTTGTTTTTCTCGCCGTCCATGACATACAGTGGCTTGTCGGTCTTGATGCTCACCTCGCCCAGCGTGACAGCCGAGGGCTTGAGGCTGATCTCAATCTTGTCCACGTTCTTCTTCACCTCCAAAGTCTCGTAGTGGCTTTGGTAACCCACAAAGCTGGTCTGCAGCAGGTAGACGTCGGGTTTCACATCGACGATGGTGAACGAGCCGTCGAAGTCGGTCGACGCGCCCCTTACGAACACCGTGTCGGCGGTTCTCATCAGTCCCACATTCACAAACGGCAGTGCTTCTCCCGTCTTCGCATCGGTTATTTTTCCCTTGACGGTGAACGATTGTGCCTCGCTCGAGGCGACGATGGCCAGCATGGCCAAAAGTGCAAGAACAATTTTTTTCATCATTGTCATCGTTTAGTCGTTTTTTTTTGTCCCAAAAGGATCTCTTTTGACCCTTTTTTCGAGTTCTTATTGTGCTTTGTTGTATCTTGTGTTGATTGTTTTATTTCAATATATCAGTGCTTTATCTGCTTTCGTTAATAGTTTACTATCTAACTATTGAACTACAAAAGTATAACAATTATTTATTCCACCAAATTTTTTT
>CAJOQB010000185.1 GCA_905236405.1 uncultured Bacteroidales bacterium | reverse complement strand
TGCCGTTCTTCTCATACACCACATGGGCGATGAAATTGGTCGAGTCGTTGTTGCCGTTGACCACGAAGGTGTTGATGCGGAACCAACCCTCGCCTCTGATGTCGCTGTTCTCGGCCATGATGCCGGCATACATCATATCGTAGTCGCCGTTGGCAGGGACGGTGAACTCGGGCGAGAGGTTGCCTGCCAGACAGACGCCGGCGCACATGGAGTAGAGCTCCAGGTTGTCGGCAGAGATGGTGTACGCCAAGCTCTGGCAGGTGACATCACGACTGCCGTTGTTGTGCAGCGACGGGGCGATGTGGATGTCATCGTGGGTGTCAATACAGGTGATGGTATCGCCTTCGGCCAACTGTTGGTTGTTGTACGATGCGGTTATTGTCTGTGCTTTCATGCTGAAAGCCAAGCCTATCAAGGCAGCAAAGAATAATACTTTTTTCATTGTTATATCGATTTTTGCGGTTGCAAAAGTACAACTTTAATTTTGTATATGACAAAAAAAGGTGGATGAAGCCATCCACCCGTGTAATCATTATTGATCTATGCCATGATTTTTACAGTTCGATAGTCATCTCGTTCTCCTTGGCCAGACGACGGAGGTTGATGATGGCATAACGCATACGGCCCAAGGCGGTATTGATGCTGACACCGGTGCGTTCGGCAATCTCTTTGAAGTCGAGCTTGCCATAGTGACGCATGATGACGACACGACGTTGTTCGGGAGGGAGCATCTTGATGAGTTTGCGGACGTTCTGGCTGGTCTGCTTGCGGATGATCTCTTTCTCGGCGTTGTCGTCCTGAATCTTGATGGTGTCGACGAGGTCGGCATCGGGACGGTTGGGGACCATGGGCATTTTGTTGATGCGACGGTAGTGGTCGACAATCAGGTTGTGAGCAATACGCATCACCCAATGGATGAACTTGTTCTCGTCCTTGTAAAGACCCGAATTAATAGTATAGACTACCTTAAAGAAAGTGTCCTGGAATATGTCATCGGTCACATCTTTGTCCTTCACCACGGAGAAGATGTAGCCGTAGACTTTGTTTTGATATCGGTCGAGGAGCACGTCAAAGCACTTTGCATCACCGCTTCGGTAACCTAAAATCAACTCATTGTCGCTGAGTGTACATGTTGTAGCATTCATGATGTCCAATGTTTTGGGGTTAAACTGATAGCAGTGTTTCGATAAGCGTGCTTTTTAATTTGACTTTTGATTATTAATTTCAGCGGCAAAGATACATACTTTTTTCAATTCAGGGGCACTTCTACGAAAAAATTTTTATTTTATTGTGGAGTGTCGAAGAATATTATGTTAAAAAACAACTTTTTAACATTTCACTTTTTTTTCGCCTTTTTGGCTACTTTTTCTCTCTTTGACACCACAAAAGAACCTCGTCGACCTTTTCTTGCAGCGTTTTTTGACCGTCAATCCAATGGATATCGACGCCGTTGCGTTCCATCCTGCGGAACCAGGTCATCTGTCGTTTGGAGAAGCGACGGATGTCGGTGTAGAGGTTGTCGAACATCTGTTGGTAGGTGCATTGCAGCAAGAGATAGCGGGTGATGTGCTTGTACTCCAACCCGTAACGAAGCAGTCGCTCGGCAGGCACCCCTTGGTCGAGCAGCCGCTGCACCTCGTCGACCATCCCCTCGTCCAACCGTTGTCGCAGCCGGATGCCAATCCGCTCCACCACCTTCTCGCGAGGGAAGGAGACACCTATTATTATATGTCGCATCGGCGGCATCGTCACATGGCGGTCGGGATGGCGGAGGGCATACTCTTGTATCTCGAGTGCCCGCACCAACCGTTCGCGGTTCTCGGTGTCGGTATGGTTGTGCAGTTTGACCAACGAAGCCAACCGTGCGATGAGCTCGTCGTCGCTGTAGGGTTCCAACGAGCGACGGTAGTCGGGGTCGACCGGTGCGTCGGCCAGCTGGTAGCCTCGCACCACCGACTCGATATAGAGGCCGGTGCCGCCACAGAGTATCGGCTGACGATGGCGACGGAGGATGGACTCGAAGGCAGCGATGAAGTCGTTCTGGAACTGGTAGACGTTGTACTCGTAGCCTGCGTCGTGGATGTCGATGAGATGATAGGGGATGTCGACACCGTGGATATGGTAGTCGGCCAAGTCCTTGCCCGTGCCGATGTCCATGCCACGGAACACCTGCCGCGAGTCGGCGCTGATGATCTCGCCCTGCAGCTGATAGGCCAGCTCGGTGGCGAGGGCCGTCTTGCCGCAGGCGGTAGGTCCCGTTATCGTAAGCAAAAGGGGAGCCTCCTGACGGGGGTCCCCTTGCGATGGTTCGTTATAGCAGTGGTTGCTCATCAGTCCTTGAAGGTGAGTTTGCCACGCTGCTTGTCGAAGTCGTATTCACCGAAGGCGTTCAAGCCCTCGCGGTTGATGATGAACTTGTAGTCGATGCCTTTCACGACGACGACCTCCACATTCTTCACATGCTTCTGTCCAATCTGCATCTCTTTGAAGATGATGGTGGCCTTGTCGAGGATGTTGCCGTCGGGGTCGAAGGCGTTGTCGCGGTCGGGGAAGTCCTCTTTGTTGATGCGACGCTGATAGAGGAAGTTCATGGCCTCCTCCCACGAGATGGCCACGGGCTCGGCATAACGTTCGTCGATGAGCATGGGCATCTGCGACCCGTTGATGATACAGGTGATCTCGCCTTTGGCCGAGGATATCATGGTGGCGGGGATGGTGCCCTCGTCGTGGATAATCTCGGGGGTGTAGTCCACCTCAGTGACAGGCTTGGTGACGAGGTCGATGACCTTGCCGTCGTCGGTACGTTTGACACTCTCCTTGGTGTCGCTGGCCAGGTTGTCGATAAGGGTCTTGGAGACATAGTCGGTGCGGAGGATGAGGAACTCGAGACGACGGTTGAGGAGGTGTGCAGCCTCTTGCCGCTCTTTGTTGGGCAGCTCGTTGATATAGTCACACTCGAGGGTGATGCCCTCCGAGAAGGTGTATTTGTTGCCGTTGACACGCACCGTCATGTTGCGGTCGAGGGTACGGGGGACACGGTCGGAATAGCCTTTGGCCACCAGACGGTCGGGCTCGATGCCACGGGAGACGAGGTAGTCGACCACCGACTGGGCACGACGCTGCGAGAGGGTGTCGTTGGTCAGGCCGATGAAGGGACGGCAGTCGGTATGGGCACGCAGCTCGACGACGATGTTGGGGTTGTTGACCATCACCAAATAGAGGTCCATCAGCGAGTCCATGAACTCTTCCTTCAGGTCCCACTTGGCCAAATCGTAGCGAATCTCGGGCAGCACCACCGGCTGTTTGGGGACGGGGTCGAGACGGAAGTCGTGGACGATGTCTTTGTCGGTGTTGTAGCCGCAGGTGCTCTCCGAGCCTTCGATGCTGAAGTAGTCGACCTTGGAGACATACATCTTGTAGACCACGTTACGCATGATCTGCGTGTTGTCGAAACTATAGAAACCGCGTTTGTCGGTATAAGTCTCGTAACTGGTGCCGTTGGAGCCCACAATCTTCACCTTGGCATGTTCCACCAACTGCATCGATTTCTCGTCACGCACCGTTCCCTCGATGGTGTAGAGCAGCGGCGGCAGCTCGAAGTAGAAGAGGTCGTAGTTGACCGGCGGGGTCTTCACACCTTTCTTGTCGGTCTTCTTGCTGTGGGGGTCGCTGAAGGGGCGGTTGCTCGAGAAGTAGCCCCGTTCCATCATATAATGCTCGCCTGGATAGAAGATGATGCTCACGTCGTCGTAGCTGGAGTTGATGGGGATGCCCAAGTTGCGAGGGGTGCTCCACTTGCGGCCCATCTTCTCGGTGACGAAGAGGTCGTAACCACCCACGCCCGGGAGGCCGTTGGAGGAGTAATACAACACCGAGTCGTAACGCAACAGGGGGAATGCCTCGCGTCCGGCACTGTTGACGGCAGGGCCGAGGTTGACGGGGTTGGAGAAGGGCTCCTCTTTCGAGGCGCGGGTCACCTTCCAGATATCGTAATCGCCATAGCCGTTGGGCATGTCGGAGGAGAAATACATCGTCAGCTCATCCTCGGTGAGGGTGGGATAGAGATAGTTGAAAGCGGTGTCGCCAATCTCGATACGGACAGGGTCGGACCACTCGCCGGCCATCTCCTCGTTGCCGCCTTTCTTGCCGCCTTTCTTGCCACCCTTGCCCTTGCTGTCCAACTTGGCGTCGCCCTTGGTGCTGTAGTAGATATAGCAGCCTTGGAACTCATGCTCCTTGCGGTCGCAACGGGAGTAGTAGACGGTGCTGCCGTCGGCGGAGAAGACAGCCTCACCCTCGTTGACAGGCGAGTTGATTTTGCCTGTCTGGTCGAGGAGTTCGGGGGCGTCGCTCCACTTGCCGGTACGGTCTTGGAAGACATAGAAGAAATCGGAGAATGCCTGACCCGTCCATCCGTCGTGCTCATCCTTGTCGGGGCCAGTGAAACGGGAGGAGGTGAAGACCAACGTCGAGGTGTCGTCGCCCATGAAGCGGGGTGCCCAGTCGTTGTAGTCGGTGCACCAGTTGTCCAAACGGGTAATCTGGTGACGTGTGCGTTCCATGAAGAGCTGGTTGACATAGACCAACGACGACTTGCGTTGCTGGGCATAGGTGTCGTCGGGCTGCAGCTCCAAGTATTTCTCGTAGTACTCGTCGGCCTCGTCGAAACGATTCTCGAAGCGGTACATCTCGGCCATATAGAAATAAAGCTTGGGCTCGGTGGTGTAGTATTTGGTGTTGATCAAACGTTTGTACACTCGTTCGGCCTTGGGGAAGTTGTTCATCAGACGATAGCATTCGCCCATCTGGAAATAGCAGCGATTCTTCTCGGCCTTGTTCGACTTGATTTTGTTGTACGCCTCTTCATACTTCTCCAAAGCGGCGATAAACTGTTTCTGTGCGAAGAGATCGTCGGCTTTTTGTGCCAAACTTTTTGTCTGGGCAAAGCCCGAAGCCGCGACAATCATCGCTAAAAAGAGCAGTGCAAAACCTTTTTTGAACGTTTTCATATATAATATTATACTTTGTTTACTATATAAAAATACTTCATTCACAGTACATTGAAGCAACTTTGCAGCCCTTCGGAATGCACTATAATATCATGCTAAAATACAAAAAAAACTCAATCTGCGAGGAAAAATCGCTTTCTTGTCACTTTTCTCTCACCTTCTCCCCTGCTTCGGTCACCCTTTTCGGAGTGACATCGTTGCCGTGTGGCTATCAACCCACGGCCTCTTTCAGCTTCTCGGCGTTCTCGGCCAGCTGGAGGGCCTCGATGAGGTCCTCGATATCGCCGTCC
>CAJOQB010000184.1 GCA_905236405.1 uncultured Bacteroidales bacterium | reverse complement strand
CATGCCGATACGGACACCCGGGTCGAGGGTGATACGCAGTATCTTGTTGTGGCCGTCGATGAAGGCGGTGCGATGGGCGGTGCCGACACCGCCCAGCATCTGCGGTATGTGCTCGGTGACGAGCTGGTCGAAATCAATCATGGCTATCGGAGCGATTTAAGGATGGCCATGGTGTCGTCCCAGAACATCTGGACGGTCTTGATTTCGAGTCGTTCGTCGGGCGAATGGACGCCACGCAAAGTGGGGCCGTAGGATATCATGTCCATCGAGGGGTATTTCTCGCCGATAAGTCCGCATTCGAGACCGGCATGGATGGCACGAACGACGGGGTCGTGGTGGAAGAGCCGTTTGTAGACGTCGACGGCCACACGAAGCACACGACTCTCGGGGTTGGGCGTCCATCCCGGGTAGCCGTCGCTGTGCGACACCTTGGCACCTATCATGCGGAAGGTGGCCTCTATCTTCTCTGCGGCGGCACGTTTGGCACTCTCTACCGAGCTGCGTTGCGAGGTGGCGATATGGATGTTGTTGCCTTGCATCTTGATGGAAGCCAAGTTGGTGGAGGTCTCCACAAAGTTGGGTATCTCGCGGCTCATAGCCAACACACCGTGGGCACAAGCGTAGAGGGCGTTGACGAGGTTGTGCTGCGTTTGGCTGTCGATGAGGGTGGCAGGCATGTCGGCAGGTTCGATGCCGATGGCGAGGTCGGGTTCGGTGCTGCGGAACTCGAAACGGATATGTTTGTCGTATTCGGCCACCATCTGCTTGAAGTCCTCCACTTGTTTCTCGTCGAGGGTGACGATGGCGTAGGCTTCGCGGGCGATGGCGTTGCGAAGGTTGCCGCCGTCGATGTGTGCGAGTCGCATATTGTGGTGGTGGGTGCCGTTCCAAAGGATGCGGTTGAGCATCTTGTTGGCGCAACCGAGCCCTTTGTTGATATCGTCGCCCGAGTGGCCGCCTTTCAAACCGCGGACATAAACCTTGAAGGCTTTGGCGTTGGGGTCGACGGGAGTGGGTTGGAACTCGATGTCGACGGTGGTGTCTACTCCGCCGGCACATCCGATGCAGAACTCGCCTTCGTCCTCGTCGTCGAAGTTGAGCAGTATCTCGCTCTGCAGCCAGTCGGTGTGCAGGGCATTGGCACCTGTGAGACCCGTCTCTTCGTCGACGGTGAAGAGTGCCTCTAAGGGGCCGTGTTCGATGCTCTTGTCGTCGAGGATGGCGAGAATGGTGGCCACGCCGATGCCGTCGTCGGCGCCGAGGGTGGTGCCGTCGGCGGTAATCCATTCGCCGTCAAGCAACGGCTGGATGGCGTCGGTCATGAAATCGAACTGCTTGTCGGAGTTCTTCTCGCACACCATGTCCATATGAGCCTGCAAGCAGACACCCGGTGCGTTCTTGTAGTCGGGGTGAGCAGGTTTGCGAATCAGCACGTTGCCCACTTCGTCGGCCAGCGTCTCGAGGTTGCGGTCGCGACCAAACTGTTGCAGATAGGCGGAGATTTTCTCCTCGTGTTTCGAAGGACGGGGAATGTTCAGGATTTCGTCGAAAAACCGCCACACAGCGGCAGGTTGAAGGTTGTCGAATACTTTGTTCATTGCGTTGAAGGGTTGTTCTCGGGTGGCCAAAAGGCAAGGTCACCCGTAGGGTTACACATTATTGTTAATTATAGAGTCAATAACGTTAAATTAAGAAAAATGATATGCCGACAGAAAAAAAGATGTACTTTTGCAACTTGTTTTTTGTCGGACACTCGGTTGTCTGACATGGTTAAAGATATAAAAATGATAGGATTATTGGGAAGCGGCAGTTGGGCGACTGCCATTGTAAAAATACTTTTGGAAGACAAGGACCGTGTCATCAACTGGTGGGTGCGTGAGCCGGAGGTCATCGATGGCCTGCTGAGCGACCGTCACAATCCGCTCTATCTGCGTGAGGCTTTTATCGATACCGACCGTGTACACCTCAGCTCCGATATCAGGGATGTGGTGGAGTCGAGCAGCGAAGTATATGTTGTTATCCCTTCGGCTTTTGTCAACAAGTCGATGGGAGCGCTCCCTCCCGAGTTGATGCAGAGCAAATACTTCATCAGCGCCACCAAGGGTATCATCCCCGAAACCAACCAAGTGGTGACCGAATACCTTCATGGCTGTTTCGGCATCGACCATCGCCAGATGGCTGTCTGCATCGGCCCCACGCATGCCGAAGAGACGGCACAGGAGCGGCTCTCTTATCTCAAGATTGCTTCGCCCAACGAGGCTTTTGCTTCGAAGGTGCGTATGCAGATGAAATGCAAGTATGTCAAAACCGGCTACTCCAACGACATGCTGGGATTGGAATACTCCGCCGTGCTGAAGAACATCTACGCTATCGCTGTGGGCATGGCTCACGGATTGGGTTATGGCGACAACCTTATCGCCGTATTGGTCACCAATGCCATCCGCGAAGGCAGCAACGTCTGCTCTCGTCTGGCTCCCAATGTCGAACGAGAACCCTATGCCACCTCTATCTTGGGCGACATGCTGGTCACTTGCTATTCGCAACACAGTCGCAACCGCACCTTCGGCGCTATGATTGGTCGTGGCTACAGAGTGAAAGACGCCCAGTTGGAGATGAACATGGTGGCCGAAGGCTATTATGCTGTGGCTTGCATCGAGAAGACCCGCCGTGAGATTCAGATGGATATGCCCATCGTCGAAACCGTCTACAAGATACTCTACGAGAAAGGCAACTGTCGTCGCCTGATGCGTCACCTGCTCGAGAATATGGAGTAGGCGACAAGACTCCCCAAAAAACAAATCCCCCTCCTTGCATCAAGGAGGGGGATTTTTGTTATTCTGACAGTTGCATCAACCCTTGCACCACCGATTCGGCGCCGTCGAATATCTCGGATATTCGCGTTGCCACCATGTAGGCAGGCGATGTGACCACGCGGTTCTGTCGGTCGACGACAGCGTGGCGGGCGTCGCACACCTCGTGTCGGGCACCCAACCGCTCCGCCACTTGCGACGCGGGGCAGACGTTGCCCAACGTCAGCTTCACGTTCATGGGACCT
>CAJOQB010000183.1 GCA_905236405.1 uncultured Bacteroidales bacterium | reverse complement strand
TGTGGTTGTTGGCAACCAGCAAGGCTCATCAGGAACAATGCCATTATAAAAAAGCCTATCTTCAATTTGTTTTTTAAGGGTGTGTTCGACCCTCCTGTATGCATCGGTGGATACTCTTGCTTGTTGTGGTCGTTTAGGATAGGTGCTTGTTCCATGATGATTATTGGTTATATTCGTCGATAGTCCAAAGGCTGTGTATGATTTTATAGCCATCGGCCTTTGCCTGAGTCTCGTAGCATAGAGGATTTCCTTCTCTCCAGTGATAGACGATGAGGGCATCCGTGGATTGTGGATGGAAGGTATCGGGCACTACTCCCATTATGTGCAGTGTGTCGCCTGTCGTCTTAAAGAAAACCGGTTTATACAAGATGGCAATATTGGCATTGGTATCCCATAAGTTCGAGCGTTCTCCATTGATGGAAAGGAACAACTCGTCACCGTCCGCATCTTTGAAATAAACAGTCTTCTTTCCTCCGAAACGGCTCCCCACAGTGACAGGGAGAACCTTTACTGTAAGAAGGTCAAGAAAGAAGCAGCCACTGAATAATATACAAGTGACAGCCACGATTAAGAGTCCCATTCTTCGACGATTGGGTGTGTTGGTTCGGTTTGTATTCATGTCGTTATAACGCATTCTTGTATATATTATTTTGTCGAGTTTTGTAAAGAAGGCGACAGGCCCATACCCTGTTTACGGTGGGCTGTTGAAAAAAAAGAGCGTGTGTCGTTGCTGCTTTGATAATTATGTGTATTTTTGCACCTTGAAATACTGTTGTCTATGAAACGCATTGTTGCTTTTGCCACTGTTCTGATGTGCTTGATTAACATCGCTGTGGCTCAGAAAAATATCACCATTAAGGGAACGACAGAGAACGCTGTGGGGAAGTCGATAAAGCTGTATCGTTACTCTGACAAAATCTCTTGTTTTGAGGTGCTGATTGACAAGGCTGACATCGATGAGTCGCAAAGGTTCGAGTTGCAATGCTATGCCAATTATCCAATGTTGGTGTTTCTGCAGATAGACAACTACACCCAGTCGTTCTATGTGGAGCCGGCACGAGAATACATCATCAACATTCCCAAGTTTGACTGGAACCGAGACGAGCATGAGGTAGGGTTTGCCACCGAGATGGCGCTGCCTGTCGAATTCCTCAACCTGCCCAAAAACGATATCAACATATTGGTCAATCGTTTTGATGCTGCCGTGGCTCGTTATTTAGAGAGCCATCGTGGTCAGTTCGACTATCGCTACCATCCCCAGAAACGTTACTTCGACAGCTTGGAGGTGTATGTCAACAAGGTGTGTCCCGATGTCGAGGGCTGCGATTTCTTCAACCGATACAAGGTCTACCAGTTGGCTGAGCTGAAACTGAACATGAAGTTCGACTCACGTCGCAACATCTTCCGCCGCTACATCCAGGGGCAACCGGTGTTGGTGTACGATGAGAACTACATGTCGCTCTTTGTGGCACTCTATTCCAACGCGATATCGAAGGGCACCAAAGACATCTCGGTCTATCGTCTGGCTCATTGGGTGTACAACATGGACTTGAGCACTTTTATTGACTCGATAGGTGTCGACCCACTGTTGCGTCATGAGCAGGTGAGAGAGTTGGCCGCCCTGTTGGCACTCAAAGAGGCATACTACAATTTCCGCTACTATGACAGCGAGAGTGTGGTGAAGATGGTGGAAAGGATAGGCGAGCGTACCAAGTTCAAGGAACACAAACCCATCGCCTACAATCTGGTGGAGATGTTCCATCAGTCGGATGCCGGTGGCGAGATGCCCAGTTTCTTGTTGCCCAATGTCGACAAAGAGCGGGTGGACCTGGAGTCGTTCCGTGGCAAATGGGTCTATATGGCCTTTGTTCGAGTGGGTGACCCCGAGTCGAAGAGCGAGCTGGAGACGATGGCCCATTTCAAGGAACAGGTATATCAAGGCAATGACAGTGTGGAGTTTGTTACCATCGACTGTGACCGCGAGTTTCAAAAGATGTACCATTTCTTGAAAAACTCCAGGCATGGCGAGCGATTTGATTGGACTTGGCTCCATTTCGACGGCAACTATGACTTGCTGAATACCCTTCGTGTGGTCTCCTTCCCCACTTTCGTGCTGATTAATCCACAGGGCGAGTTGCAGTACGACGTCACACCGGCTCCCAGCACAGGTTTCTTCCTTCACACGCCGTGGTCCAACCGTGTGCCGGAGACAGACAACACTAATCCTTTGTTTAGATAAACAATAGAAACAGTATAAAGACAATATGATAACAACCCTTCTTCAACATTGCATCGCCGATGCATTGAAAAAACTGTATAACATCGATGCCGATGCCGAGAGCCTTGTGCTTCAGGCTACCAGCAAGAACTTTGAAGGCGACTACACCTTTGTCGTCTTCCCCTACGTGAAACAAGCCCGTAAGGCTCCCGACATGGTGGGCCGTGAGATTGGCGAGGAGGTACAAAACCAATGCTCCGAGGTGAAGTCGTTTAATGTGGTCAAAGGCTTCCTCAACTTTGTGATTGACGAACGTTACTGGCTTGCCTTTGTTGCAAAGCATGTGGGCGACAAACAATATGGTATGAAGACGGCTGCCACTGATGCAGCCCCCATTGTGGTGGAGTATTCCTCGCCCAACACCAACAAGCCGTTGCATCTGGGCCATGTCCGCAACAACCTGTTGGGATGGTCGGTGTCGCAGTTGCTCAAAGCCAATGGCAACAATGTCAAGATGGTCAATCTGGTCAATGACCGTGGCATCCATATCTGCAAGTCGATGCTGGCTTGGCAACGTTTTGGCAATGGCGAGACTCCAGAGAACAGCGGTGTGAAGGGTGATCACTTGGTGGGCAAATACTATGTGGAATTCGACAAGCACTACAAGGCCGAAATTAAAGAACTGATGGAGCAAGGCATGGACGAAGAGGAGGCCAAAAAGCAGGCCCCGTTGCTGCTTGAGGCCCAATCGATGCTGAAACGTTGGGAAGAGGGCGACAAGGAGGTTCGTGCGTTGTGGGAGATGATGAATGGTTGGGTCTATGCAGGATTCGATGAGACCTACCAACGGCTGGGTGTTGGCTTCGACAAGATATACTATGAATCGAACACCTATATGCTGGGCAAGGAGTTGGTGCAGAAAGGTCTCGACATGGGTGTGCTCTATCGTCGCGACGACGGAGCCGTCTGTGCCGACCTGACTGACGCAGGGTTGGACCACAAGGTGCTGCTCCGCAAGGACGGCACATCGGTGTATATGACACAAGACCTCGGTACCGCACTGCTCCGTCAGCACGATTTTGGTGCCGAGCAGTTGATTTATGTGGTGGGCAATGAACAAGACTATCACTTCCAGGTGCTGAAGATTATCCTCAAACGATTGGGCTATGACTGGGCAGACAAGTTGTACCATCTCTCCTATGGAATGGTGGAACTGCCTAATGGCAAGATGAAGAGCCGCGAGGGTACGGTGGTCGATGCCGACGACCTCATCACTGAGATGGAGCAGACCGCTGCTGCCATGAGCAAAGAACATGGCAAGAACGACGACTTGAGTCCCGAACAACAACAACGTCTCTTCCATATGCTGGCAATGGGTGCTCTCAAGTATTTCATCCTCAAGGTTGACCCCTCAAAGAACATGCTTTTCAATCCTGCCGAGAGTATCGACTTCAACGGCAACACCGGCCCCTTCATCCAATACACTCATGCCCGTATCTGTTCCATCATCCGCAAGGCAGAGAGTGAACAGAACGTTGTCATCAAAGCTGGACAAGATGTCACGATCCAACAGTTGTTGAGCGAGAAGGAACGCGATGTCATCAAACAACTTCACAACCTGCCCGCAACCATCGAGGCTGCCGCTGCTGCCTACAGCCCTGCTATGGTGGCCAACTATGCTTTTGATTTGGCCAAAGCCTTCAACAGTTTCTACCAAGACACTCCCATCCTTCGTGACACCGACCGCGACACGATGATGTTCCGTATACAACTCTGCTCGATGGTGGCTACCACTTTGAAGAACACTATGATGATTTTGGGTATTGAGGTGCCTGACCGAATGTGATTCTGCAATATGATTTACGAGACACCTTTTACTATATATACACACCTCTGCGACCGCCATTATCGTCTCTCCATTCCTGCCACGGCACAACTCTTCCAAGAGGTAGCCGAGTTGCATAGCAACGCGATGGGAGCAGGCTTCCATGTCTTGTTGGAACAAGGCAAGGCATGGGTGCTGACAAGGGTTTGCTATCGTTATCTTTCCCGTTATCCCCGTCTTGACGAGGAGGTGAAGTTGCAGACATGGAGTCGTGGAAGCGATACCCTCATTGCCAAGCGCGACTGTCGTATTGTCAGTTCGATGGGCGAGATACTGGTGGCTATCACTTCGGAGTGGGTGATGATGGATTTGAACAAACGTCGTGTCTGTCGTCATGCCGACGAGATAAAGCTATACACCATCTATGACGAGCGTGCCTTGAACATCGACTGTCCCCGTCTTGTGATGCCTAATGACATGGAATGTGTCCACAGTTACGACTGTCCTGTCGAGTATTCTTCCATCGACAAGGCACAACATGTCAACAACGCCGAATACCTTCGTTGGTTTGAGAATGCTCTTCCGCAGGAATGGCTGGAGCGTGGTCCGTTAAGCATAGATCTGAATTATCTCCTTGAGATACGTCCCGATGATCCTTCGCACGAGATTCGTGCCAAGTTCGAGGAGGACGACATACATCGTGTTGCATGGTTCCAAGCCACCACTCCACGCGGTGTGGCGGTCAACTGTCATATGAGTTTCCGAAAATAGAATAGTTGACGTCCGTTAATGGCGGTTCGTCAATTGCAGAATGGCGTTTCTGGTGTGCAGGACGCCTCTGCCGAGTTCTGTCGGTTCAATCAGCAACAGACTTTGTCTCAGTTCCCCCAACAGTTCTGGGTAGGGGAGACTGAGGGTGTAGGCTATTTTCATGCAAAGCGAACGAACGCCGTAAGGCTCGTCAGGCATCATCATGTGTGTCAGACAGAAGTCGAGCAAGTCGATATAGTGGGGCGGTGTCTCCTCAAGACTGTCGGGTAATGGAAACTCTATCCGATTGAGCAGCGTTAGCGTGATGCGGCGTAGCGAGATATTGGATGTGTTGATAGCTAATTGGACCAATGCGTCGCGGTGCGAAGCGATGTGCAGGTTGTCTTCCTTGGGCAAATGTGTCAATGTCCAAGCAGCATGTACAGCCTCGACGATGTCGTCTCCCTGCATGGTGGCAAAGAGCAGTTCGCGGTACGTTGCATCGCTGTGTGCTCGTTGGGCCATGGCCTTGATTTCGTCAACGTGTATGTGTATGGTCTCCGTTTTCATTTGCTTTTTCCATTATTATTGAGGGTCAACGTCGAACTGGATGGTGATGCGGGTGAAGGCGGGATCTTTGACCAGATGATCGGCCAAGTCGAGCAACCGCTGTTTATGGTGGGAGAGGGGTGCCGTCCGCTCAAATCGTATCAGAGTCTTCATCAAGTATTGGTTGCGGATGCGGCTCACCGAAGGGTATTCGGGACCCATCACTTGGTTGGGGTACTCGGCTCGGAGCCATCCAGCATAGCGGTTGGCGGCGGCAAAAAGGGTGTCGCGGTCGCGGTGTCGCATCACAATCTCGATGAGTTTGTAATGGGGAGGATATTTGAAGATGAGTCGTTCGTGTATCTGGCTTTGGTACATCGAGGTGTAGTCGTTTTGCATGGCATCGCGGATGGCTTGGTGCCAAGGATTGTAGGTCTGAATGATGACGGTGCCGCGTTTGCCGTGACGGCCAGCTCGTCCCGATACCTGCACAATCTGTTGGAAGGCGCGTTCGTAGGAGCGAAAGTCGGGAAACGAGATGAGATTGTCGGCACTGATGATACCCACGACGCTGACATTGTTGAAGTCGAGTCCTTTGGTGACCATCTGCGTGCCTACCAGTATGTCGATATTGTGGTCTTCGAAGTCGTTGATAATCTCAAGGTACCGTTTCTTTTGTTGAGTACTGTCCATGTCCATGCGGGCAATGCGTGCTTCGGGGAACAAGACCGATAGGTCTTCTTCGATGTGCTCGGTGCCGAAACCTTTGGCATGGAGATGCGAGGTGTGGCAGTGGGGGCATTCGGTGGGGACGGGGATGCTGAAGCCACAATAGTGGCAACGAAGGCTGTTGGTGCTTTTGTGATACACGAGGCTGACGTCGCAGTGTTGGCAGGTAGGTGTCCATTCGCAATCGTCGCAGACAATGCGAAGCGAGAACCCTCGACGGTTTTGGAAAAGAATCACCTGCTCATGGTTGGCCAATGCTTCACGGATTTGCGAGACAAGGAAGAATGAGAAGTATTTGGCTTGCACCTCACCTCGTTGTTGTGCCTCTTTCATGTTGACACACACTACTTCGGGCAGCATCAGTCCCCCATAGCGCTGTGTCATTTGTGCATAACCATATTTGCCTCGTTGGGCGTTGTAGTAGCTTTCCAGAGATGGTGTGGCCGACCCGAGGACGGTACGAGCGCCAAACATATGGGCCAGATAGATGGCGGCATCGCGACATTGGTATCGTGGCGTGGGCTCGAACTGTTTGTAGGAGCCGTCATGTTCTTCGTCGACAATGATAAGTCCTAACGAATGGAAAGGGAGAAAGACGGCAG
>CAJOQB010000182.1 GCA_905236405.1 uncultured Bacteroidales bacterium | reverse complement strand
AGCGTGGATGAGTTCCTTTGTACGGTGGAATATGACTACCCCAAGTTTCACCTCACCATGCACTGCTACCTCTGTTCGCTTCTTGGCGACAGCCTTCACCTCAACGAGCACGAGGCTGCCCGCTGGCTTTCCCCCGTCGAACTCGACAGCGTTCAATGGTTGCCAGCCGATATACAGGTGATAAATCAATTGAAGAATAAACACACTTTGAACCCACAACACGAAAGTAACATATGAACAATCACTTCAATATACGCCCTGCAAAGCCCGATGAGGCTGGCCTTGTGCTGGAGTTTATCAATACGTTGGCTGAATATGAGAAATGTGCCGCCGAGGTGGTGGCCGACGAAGCCACCCTCTGTCATTCCCTGTTTGTGGAGCACTCTGCCGAGGTGGTCTTCGCCGAAGAGGACGGTGTGGTAATAGGCTTCGCCCTCTTCTTCCACAACTTCTCCACTTTCGTTGGGCGCAAAGGACTGTACCTCGAAGACCTTTTTATCTTGCCCGAGAAACGAGGTCGGGGTTATGGGAAAACACTACTGAAGTATTTGGCAAACCTCGCCGTGGAGCGCCATTGTGGCCGCATGGAGTGGATATGCCTCGATTGGAACAAGCCCGCCCTGCAGGTCTATCGCGGTATCGGCGCCATCCCGATGGATGAATGGACGGTGCAACGATTGGACGAGGCGGCATTAATACAATTTGCTAACAGTTAGAGTTTCGTCATGATAGAGCAACCTATGGAATTCGACGCCGTCATCCTGCAGAACGAAGAGATGGATGCCGCCTATGTGGAGGTGCCGTTTGATATCAAGGCACTCTTCGGCAAAGGACGCTTGGCGGTACACTCCACCTTCGACGGAGTGCCATACGACGGTCAAATAGTGAGGATGGGAACTCCCTGCCACATTCTCGGTCTTCGCAAGGATATCCGCAAGCAGATTGGAAAGACCTTTGGCGACACAGTACATGTAACCTTTGAAGAACGAAAAAAAGATAAATGAAAAAGCAACTTGTGGACTTCAATGCTTTACAACCGATAGCAGATATAATAACCAAAAAATCATGAAATACTATATTGTTGACGCGTTCACCGACCGGCCTTTTGGCGGCAATCCTGCAGGGGTGGTCCTTATAGGAGAAGCAATGTTCCCTGCCAATGGGCTGATGACGCAGGTGGCGGCAGAACTGCGCTACTCGGAGACGTCATTTGTGCGTTGCGTCTCGCCAACGGAATACCATCTGTGCTACTTCACTCCGAAGGGCGAGGTGGATCTGTGTGGGCACGCCACAGTGGCCACTTTCTCCTTGCTGCACAAACTCGGGTTGGCCGCAGGTCGTTGCTTGTGCCACACGTTGGCAGGAGACCTCGTGGTGGAAGCCGGCGAGCGGGTGCTGATGCAGATGGCCGCGCCCCACATCGTGGAAACCATCGATGACATTTCCCCTATTTACCGAGCCCTGGATATCGACGGTTACCGTCCCGAGTTGCCCGTGCAGGTGGCTTACGCAGGCCTCAACGATATCATGATACCAGTGTCCGACGTGGTGACCCTCAATGCCTTGCAGCCCGATATGGAAGCCGTCGCTTCCATCACAAAGGAGCACAACACCTGCAGTTTCCATGTCTTTGCTATTACTGACGACGGTCATACGGCGCATGTCCGCGATTTTGCCCCCCTCTACGGCATTCCCGAAGAGTCGGCCACCGGCACTGCCAACGCTGCATTGACGCACTATCTGGCTACTAATGGCGTTATTCCCAAGCAGGGCAACTTCTGCTTCATACAAGGCGAAACCATGGGGCGACCCTCTTTAATCGCCACACGCATCACCCTTGACGGCACCATCTATGTTGGCGGCACCGCCTATCTCCTCGCCTCAGGCGATCTGTTTATGGATTAAGCAAAACATTGAAATAATTATGAAACAGTTTATGGCAACGATTTTAGCGGCACTGATGGCCGCAGGATGCGGAAACGCACAGAACAAGCAGGCGACGATTACGACCATTGGCGTTGAGGAGTTCGCCGAGATTATGATACAGAAGGATGTGCGGCTTATCGACGTTCGTACGCCCAAGGAGTATGCCGAGGGGCATCTTGCAGGGGCGGAAAATATCGATGTGAAAGCGGTAGATTTCGCGGAGCACATCAAAGACATTAAGGGTACGGCGGCGGTCTATTGCCGCAGCGGCAAGCGGAGCCTGACGGCGGCGGAGCAACTCGTCAAACAGGGCTGCATGGTATACAACCTCGACGGAGGTATCCTCGCTTGGCAAAAGGTGGGCAAGCCGACGACCACCGTGGAAACCGACATCTTCACCACTCGGAGCGGCAAACAGGTCAAGATCCACGCTCTGATGCACTCGAGCATACGTGTCGAGTTCAATGGATGGGAGATAGAGATCGACCCCTGTGCCAATCTGCATGGCCGCACGGTGGACTATTCTGCGATGCCCAAGGCCGACATCATCATTGTCACCCACGAGCACTTTGATCATTACGACTCATCGACCATCGCGTTGCTTGCCAACGAGAACACACAGCTGGTCATGAACCGTCGTTGTGTAGAAATGTACGGCAGCGGCACGGCGATGAAGAATGGCGACCGTCTACAACTGGCTGACGGCATCACCCTAAAAGCTGTTCCTGCCTACAACACCACCAAAGGACGAGAGCAGTTCCACCCCAAGGGACGCGACAACGGCTATCTCCTCACCCTCGACGGCCTGAACATCTATATTGCCGGCGACACCGAGGACATCCCCGAGATGGCTGCCCTCAAAGATGTCGACATCGCTTTCCTCCCTTGCAACCAGCCCTACACGATGACCCCCGAACAACTGCTTAGGGCGGCCAAAATAATAAAACCGAAAATCCTCTTCCCGTATCACTATGGCGAGACCGAAGTGAGCGGCATCCCTTCCATGCTCCAAGGCGAGGACATCGATGTCCGCATCCGCCACTACGAGTAACAGTAAATTCACGGCAGGCGTCCATAAGACGCTTGCCGTGGCGTATTGTCAGACAGGGTGTTTCTTTGATTACAGCATCTTCAGCAGTTGTTCCTCGATGGCGGCTTCCAACGATGGGTGGTAGCCGCGTTGCATCGTGACAATCTTGCCGTCGCGGTCGATGAAGAAGAGGGTGGGGAAGAAGGATACTCTATAGGTGTTGTATAGCTCGCGGTCGGAGAAAAGCACCGTGTAGGTGATGCCGCGCTTGGCGAGGAAGTCGGCCATCTCGTCCTTTACGGGGTCGTCAAAGGGGTCGATGCCGAGAAGGACGACACCCTGGTCTTTGTATTTCTCGTGAAGACGCTGCAGCCCTGGCATGGCAGCACAACAGGGAGCGCAACTCTTGTAGAAGAAGTCGAGGAGGACTATCTTGCCTCGCAGGTCGGCGAGACGGACGGTGTCGCCCGTCAGGGTGGGCAGCGACCAGTCGGGTGCAGGCGTCCCTTCGGCAAGAGGTTCGGGCTCCTTGTAGGGCTCATAGTCTTTCCGTTTCACGTTGGCGGGAATAGACTTCATGGTCAGCTTGCGTTTGTCGACCTTGGGTGTGAACTCTATCAGGCGGCACATTTCGTACTGGGTCATGGTGTCGTTTCCTTCTTCTATGACGTAAAATATGGTGTACTGGACCGGCAGGTAGTCCCGCTTGTCAATCCAGATGCTCACCTCGTAGAGCAGGGTGTTGATGCCGAAGAGGGTGTCTGGGTCGAAGTCTGTCTTGCGGTAGACGGCCAAGTGACATGGTTTTCCGTCAAGTTTAGTATCCGAAAGCGAATAGCTGTAGCTGCTGTCGGACAGATGCTCCTCGTCGGGGAGAGGATAGCAGCTCTGGTTGGTCAAGGCGGTGTAGAACACGCGGTTGTGCCGTCCAGCGATAATCTTTTCGGCCCATTGGTCGCACGACTGAATCTCCGCCACGGTGTCCTCAATCCAGACTTGCTCGTTGCCCGTATAGAGTATTTGGAAGCTCCAGTTTTCCTCCTTGTCCATTAGCTCTACCGTCATGTTGAAGGCTTTCCCGTAAATGGTGTCGTTGGGTAGTTTGCGGAAGTCGCAGGTGTAGCGTTCT
>CAJOQB010000181.1 GCA_905236405.1 uncultured Bacteroidales bacterium | reverse complement strand
CCGCCGGTGCCTGCTACGATGGCGAGCCCTGGGACTTGATCACCTACAAAGTGAAAGCCCAGCGGGCGCTCCCCATCGTTGACATCATGACCATGGCCGCCACCGGTAGCGAATACGATGCTGGTGGTGTCATCACCCGTGTCGAAAGCAACGACAAACTGGGCTATATCGACCCCCTGCTCTACCCCGTCTGCTCTTTGCTCGACCCCGAACTTACATTCACCGTCCCCTTGAAGCACACCCTCGCCGGTGTCGCCGACGCCATGAACCACGTCATGGAACAATTCTTCTGTGCCGACCACACCATCCTCAACGACGCCATGTGTATCGGAGCCCTCCGCAGCCTTATGACCAACGTCCACCGCGTCATCGACAATCCAGAAGACTACGACGCACGCGCCGAGATATTCCTCACCTGCACCTTGGGCTGTAACGACATCTACTCCCTTGGCAACTCTTCCAGCAGATGGCCACTCCATGCCATGGAACACACCCTCTCTGCCTACTACGACATCACCCACGGCGAAGGGCTTGCCATCATCACCCCTCGTTGGATGCAGCACATCTTGAACGACAACACCCTCGAGCGGTTCGTCACCTACGGCACCCAACTCTTCGGCATCGACGCCCAGCTGCCCCCCATGCAGATAGCCCAGGAGGCCATCCAGCGTACCCACGACTTCTTCCTCTCCATCGGCATCCCCATGACCCTCACCCAAGTGGGCATCGACGACAGCCGTCTGGCCGAGATGGCCGCCCACACCCAACGAGTCAGCCACCTCGACCGAGCATGGGCACCGCTCACCGAGCAGGACATCGAAGCCATCTACCGTGCCAGCCTCTAATCCCCTTTTCACAGGAGAACAAACAAAAAACGCAACCCTCACGGGCTGCGTTTTTGTTGTCCAACCAGGATTCGAACCTAGACTGACAGAACCAAAATCTGGAGTGCTACCATTACACCATTGGACAATCCTTCATTCATTAACCTTAATAAGCGGGTGCAAAGATACAATGTTTTTGAAAAACGGCAAACTTTTTTTTTCAACTCATCCCCATCTTTCAACTAATCGAAAGCATATCAGCATCTTTCTTCCGCAAAGAAAATATCAATCCTTGCGTCCGGGGAACTTGATACTGGGCAGTTCGATGGAGCGGAAAGCGGAAAATAGGCCACCCTTCGTCTCCTCCTCGCGGTTATAGATGGAGGCGATAACGCTTTTGTATTTCTCCAACAGCACGTTACGTTTAATTTTCAGAGTAGGCGAAAGCATACCGCTCTCGACAGTCCACTCCTCGCTGACCAGTTTGATGCTCTTGATTTGCTCGTGGGGAGCGAACTCTTGGTTGTACTCCTCCACCACCTCCTTCATCTTCTTGTTCACCTCGGGCAGCTGGATGAGCTCGATATTGCTGCGGTAGTGCAGGTTGTGCTTCAACGCCCAGTAGTGGAGCGTGTTGAAGTTGGGGGAGATGATGGCAGCAGCGCATTTCTCGTTCTCGCCCACCACCATCACCTGGTCGATATAGTCGCTCTCGCGGAGCTTGTTCTCAATAATCTGTGGAGCCACATACTTGCCCGCCGACAGCTTGAAGATGTCTTTCTTGCGGTCGGTAATCTTCAGGTAGCGGTCAGCCACCAGCTTGCCCACGTCGCCCGTGTGGAACCATCCGTCTTCGTCAATCACCTGGGCCGTGTATTCGGGGTCCTTGTAATAGCCCAGCATGACATGAGGCCCACGCGTCAGTATCTCGCCGTCGTCGGCGAACTTCATCTCCACCCCTTCGAGGATGGGACCCACAGTGCCGAGCCGCACCAGATGGTCGTGGGGGTTGTTGACAGCGATGACAGGCGACGTCTCGCTGAGGCCATAGCCCTCGTAGATGCGGAAGTTGGCCGCACCGAAGAGCTTGAGCATACGCAGCTGGATGGCGCTGCTGCCGGTGATGATGGTGAACTCGGGAGCGCCGCCGAACTTCTCGCGCCACTTGCAATAGACATTCTTGTCGTAGAAGTTATGGACAAAGCGTGTCCAGGGCGAATAGTGGGGCTTGGTGAAATCGTATTTCTCGCCAAACGAGATGGCTTTGTCGTAGACCTTTTTCTTCAACCCTTGCAGATCCTTGCCAGCGGCATAGAGCTTGTCGTAAATCATCTCCAGCACACGGGGCACGGCACAGAAGATGTTGGCTTGCACATCGTGGATGTCGCGGACGATGGTGCCCATGTTCTCGGCATAGTAGATGCTCACCCCCAGCAGCTGGTAGTGGTAGTTGAGGCTCCGCTCATACACATGGTTGAGGGGCAGGAAACTGATGGCCCGAGCCGAGCTGTCGACGATGTTCACCTTGCTGTGGGCGATAAAGTTGCTGCACATGTTGCGATGCGAGAGCATCACCCCCTTGGGAGCGCCGGTAGTGCCACTGGTGTAGATAAGGGTGAACCACTCGTCAGGAGAGATGTCGCGTTTGTTTTGCTCGATGGTGGCCATATGCTTGTCGCGGTTGGCGATGCCGAGCTTCAGTATCTCGAGGATACGGGTCACCCCCTCCACTTGGTTCATGGTGAACACCTTGGGAGCGTTATCCATCTTCTCCAACGACGCCTTAATGTGGCCCAGCAGTTTCTTGCTGCTCACCAGCACCGCCTTGGCCTCGCTGTGGCGGAAGATATGGAGGTAGTTCTCGGTGGAGAGCGTCGGGTACACCGGCACATGCACCAGCCGCGCCATAGCCAGCGCCATGTCGACGAAGTTCCACTCGGGGCAGTTGTGGCTGATTGTCACCACACGGTCGCCCGGCTGCAGACCCATTTCGAGGAAACCGTAGGCCAGAAAATGGGCAAATTTATAATAATCGTGCGAACTATACCGCACCCATTCCCCGTTCACCTTGCCCGCCAGGATGTCGTCTTTAGGGTGATTGACAACAAGATGGTCAAGCAAATCGAACGTTCTTCTTATTTCGATTTCCATTCTTTTTCAGCTTTATTACAAATGCAAAGATAACATCTTTTTTTTTCTGACAAGAAAAAAAAAGATGAAGCCGGTCTTCAGAGCTCGTCCTCGTGCGTTCTCATAAAGGTTCATTCTTCCCACTTTTCAGAAAGGGAGTAATACAATCTCACGGGATTCCTCACACAATAGGCATAAGGACTAATGGATGGCTACTTGTCCGCCACCGGGTCGACACTCAGCCACAGGGTCATCAGGTCGTGGTCCATATAGCGGGCGCCGAAGTAGCCGTAGCCCGTCTCCTCGTCACGCTCTTTGCCGGTGAAGGTATAGCGCTCGTGGTAGGAGGTGCCTGCAGCCCGCTGG
>CAJOQB010000180.1 GCA_905236405.1 uncultured Bacteroidales bacterium | reverse complement strand
GCAGTGTTGTCTCAATTCAATTTGGCAGCTTGTTATGAAGAGGGTCAAGGTGTAGAAAAAGATATTAGAAAGGCAATCTATTGGTATAATGAAGCAGCTAAACAGGGTAGCAGAAGTGCGCTGAAAAAACTTGAGATACTCCGCAAGAAAAGAGAAGATGACGAATGCCCATTCTAATTTTTCTACCAGAATAGGTTCATAATAAAATACAGGTACCATCTCACCTTGTTGATAACCATCACATCAGAAGCTCACCCAGTTTCCTCCCACCTCCTCAACGAGCTTTGGAAGGACGGGGACCACCCATCCCACCCAATACCCATCCCACCTATGCACACCTTTCCCACATCGCGGCTGGCCACGAGGTTGCTTCCCCAAAGGGTATACGCCTTTTTGCGGCTTTGTCCATCAATGGTGTTGTCGCTATAGGTGAACCAATCGAGGAAATCAGCCGCCTGATTATTAGGTATTGCTTTTGCCAGTTTCTCGACACCTGCTTGGCTAATGACGTCCGTGTTATATTTCTTTCCATCTGCGGCAGTAAGCTTCAGTTGGGTAGTAGCACTAACCAACTCGTTTTGTTCCTTACGTAATTTGGCTTTAAGATACTTCCAGTAGTTACGGTTCTTCTCATGGTCATCTTGGTCGTTGATAGCACCCACCACATCAAGAACAGAAAACCACCACTGGCTTTGTTCCTCGTCCCAAATGGCACGGACTTGATGGTCATTATAGAATCTGAATGATATCTTGTTGCCCATAACCGTTACATTTCGTTTTATTTTATACTATTAAACGTATCTGTCTTGTTTTTATTGTACTGTCATCAGAATTAATTTAGGGGGCAAAAAGGGGCAATTATGGTCACCCACTGCATGGAGTAGGAGGGGTCGTTCCATTGCAGTGGGAGGGGTTACTCCATGCAGTGGATGCCCAATTATTCGGCTCTGGTGATTTAACGTGATTGGTAGAACGACGCTACGAGGAGGCAAAACAGTTCTCGTTCACAGGCAAAGAGAAGATAGAGACGATTGCAAAGTGCATCAAATATTTCGTACAGAAAAACGACTTTTTTTCGTTTATCTGTACAAAACATGTATATTTGCATCTGAAACAACAAAATATTTTATGTTGCAAAACAATCTATATCAATTAAATAACACTCCTTTCAATCTATCTGCATTGTCTGATATTTATCCTTCGACAAAGCATATTTCCGACAAAGCGAGACGATTGGAACAGGAAGGACGTATCATAAGGCTAAAGAAGGGGCTTTATGTGAGAAGTGCGGAGGATGGTGCAGCACCGGTGGCGGAACTTGTCGCCAACCACCTGTATGGCCCTTCATATGTTAGTATGCAGTCGGCGTTGCGCCACTATGGGTTAATCCCCGAACGAGTATACGCCACGCAGTCGCTGACCATTAAGCACAGCCGCAGTTTCGACACACCGCTCGGACGATATGATTACTTTTCATGTGGGGTGAGTTACTTCCCGATAGGTGTAAGCCAACATTACGAGACTGGGATGCAGTTTCTTATTGCCAGTCCCGAAAAGGCATTGTGCGACCTGCTGGTGAAAACGCACAATTTGGCACTTGATTCCACGGAAGCGCTACTTGGTTATCTTGAGACCGACCTGCGCTTTGAAACCGACGCTTTGAAGACGATGGACGTTGGGATTCTTCGCCAATGTTGCGAGAACGCCACAATAAGACAGAATAATATAGCTATACTGATTAAACTGGTCACGAATGAACAATAGTGTATTTGATCGGATGATGTCGCAGTATCCGCAGAAGACAGCGGGCGACCGACGCAATGCAACCTATGAGGTGATGCAGCAGGTGGTGTTGGCCGGATTGTACCGTGGCGGATTCTTTGAACACGCCGCTTTCTATGGAGGCACCTGCCTGCGTTTGTTCCACGGTGTGGAGCGTTACTCAGAGGACATGGATTTCTCGCTCCTGAAAAAGAACGAGAACTTCTCTTTGGAACGATTCTTCCCTGCCATCATCGACGAATGCCGTTTGCTCGGACGCAATGTCGAGATAACACGCAAGGACAAACGCTCTTTCGGCAAGGTCGAGTCGGCCTTCCTAAAAGACAACACCGACGTATACAACATCACCTTCCAGACGGAGAAGTCCATACGGATAAAGATAGAAGTGGACACCATGCCACCGTTGCAGTTCGAGACAGAGCAGCGATTGCTCCTGCAGCCCTTCTCCTTCATGGTGCGCTGCTTCACCCTCCCCTGCCTGTTTGCTGGCAAAATGCATGCATTGTTGTTCCGCCAGTGGAAGAACCGCGTGAAGGGACGTGACTGGTACGACTTCGAATGGTATGTGCGTTCGGCAGTGCCGCTCAACTTTGCTCACTTGCAGGCAAGGGTAAAGGAATTCAACAGTATGGACATCGACCGTGCTCAGTTCCAGACGATGCTCAAAGAGCGTTTGTCGCAGACAGACATTCGTCAAGTAAAAGCCGATGTGCTGCCATTTGTGCAAAATCCCCGCGAACTTGATATTTGGAGCAACGACTATTTTGTGCAGCTGGCCGGGATGATACACTATACCTAAAAACGTTGACTTGTGAGCCACAAAACACACGGCTCGTCCGAAAGATTTTCGTTGCAGGACTTAGCCATTGAAAAAGACAATCCCCTCTCCGCCACGATGACGAAGAGGGGATTGTAATATGCTGTGTAGCCCTACTCTATCTGACAAGCGTGAGGCTGCCGCGATGTTGCTTGAGGCCCTGTTGGGCGTCGCGGTACTCGATGACGTAGGCATAGGTGCCCATGGGCTGCGGTATGTTGTTCATCTTGCCGTCCCATGCGGAGTTGATGTCATGGGAGACATACACCAGCTTGCCGCCTCGGTTGTAGATATGGATGGAATAGGAGACAATCTGACTGCCTTCGCGTGCCACCACTTTGAAGCGACGCACTTTGTCCGAGGGGTCGTCGGGAGCAAAGGCGTTGGGAATATAGAGCAGCTGCTCGTCGTTGCCCACGGCGGAAGCCTTGGGGGCAGGACGGGTCTCTGTAGTAGCGGCGTTGGTGGCCACTTGGCGAGGTGCGGGTTCGACAGTCGTTGCCGTCGGAGCGGCTGCAGGCTCTGCCGTCACAGTGGTGGTGACGACATTCTGTGCGGTATGACGACGTTGGGCGGGGATATTGGCGGGGTCGACGCCGACAAGCTGTCCGCCTGCCTGACGAACGGACGGGGTTGATGCCGTCGGGGTGTTGGAGGTGGGTTGCGTTGTCTTGTGAGCGACGGGGGTC
>CAJOQB010000179.1 GCA_905236405.1 uncultured Bacteroidales bacterium | reverse complement strand
TGCGACGGCGCCAAACCAAGTTGCGCCCTCAAAATGGCCACAGGCATCTATAGCGCGTTCGTCAGCAGCCACTTGGCTATGCAAAACAAAGTCGTCGACGAAACCGACGGCCTTTCGGAACAGGATGTCGACCGCTCGGTGGGCAACCTCGGACGCCTGGGGCACGACGGAATGGATCAAACCGATAACATCATTCTCGATATCATGACCCACAAGGAATGCAATTGCCACGAGGAGGTCGATTAACCAATCGACTTGTTGTCATTGCATAAACAACAAATTGAATTTAAACAAAGTAATAATAAAGAAAGTATGTATCCGAAAAAGAAAGAACAACCGGAAGAACTGTATTCTCAGTCAATCAGCGCAGGAAAACGCAAGTATTTCTTCGATGTGAAACAAACAAAGGGTGGCGACAAATTCATCACCATCGCAGAGAGCAGAAAAGTGTTTGACAACGAAACAGGTCAATTCTATTTCGACAAGAACAAGATGTTCCTCTACAAAGAAGACTTCGAGAAATTCCAACGCGGTCTCTCAAATGCATTCCACTTCATCGAGACAGGCGAAATTCCTGCAGATTCGGAAATGCCTGCACAGGAAGAGGAACGCAAAGATGAATTCGACAGCGTTATATCCGATATCGACAATCTTAACTTCAACATCTAATCAACTGATAAATGGGAAAAATCATTTCCGTGGCCAACCAGAAAGGCGGAGTGGGCAAAACCACCACTTCGTGCAACCTCAGCGCCTCGTTGGCTGTTTTGGAATATAAAGTGCTGCTCATCGATGCCGACCCGCAAGCCAATGCCACATCGGGTTTGGGCATCGACCCCGACCAGCTGGAGAAGAGCGCCTATGAGTGTTTCATGGGTCAGGCCAATGTGAAGGATTGTATCGTCGAAACCGATACCCCTAATCTCTATCTGCTCCCCACCCGTATCGACCTGGTGGGCGCCGAAATCGAACTGGTCAACGCCAAGAAACGCGAGTTCTACATCCAGAACGCCATACAACCCGTCAAAGACGACTACGATTTCATCATCATCGACTGCTCGCCGTCGTTGGGTATCATCACCATCAACGCCCTCACGGCCAGCGACTCGGTCATCATCCCCATCCAAAGCGAGTATTTTGCCCTCGAAGGACTTGGGAAGTTGCTCAACACCGTTCGCATTGTCCAAACACGACTCAACACCAGCTTGAGTATCGAAGGATTGCTCATCACGATGTACGACTCGCGTCTGCGTTTGGCAAGACAGGTGGTGGAGGATGTGCGTTCGCATTTCAAGAGCATGGTGTTCGACACCATGATATATCGCAACACCAAACTTGCAGAGGCTCCCAGCTATGGCAAACCTATCATCATGCACGACGCATCGAGCATGGGTGCTATCAACTATTTGAACCTCGCCAACGAAATCCTTAAACGAAACGGAAAGATTTAACTCTTTCTTTATTCTCTAACCAACAAACTACCACCCAACATATATGGCTACAAAGAAACAAGGAGGATTGGGACGAGGATTGGGGTCAATCCTCAGCGATGTCGACCTCGCAACGGGCACCAACCTTACCACCGCCATTACCACTATCCCTCTCGAAAAGATAGAGACCAACCCGTTCCAACCCCGCAAGGAGTTTGCCGAGGATGCTTTGGAGGAATTAGCTCAGTCAATCAAACAGCAGGGGGTCATCACGCCCATCACCGTGCGCCATATGCCCAACGACAAATATCAGCTGATTGCCGGCGAACGTCGTTTCCGTGCTTCGCAACGGGCTGGATTGACCGAAATACCGGCTTATATCCGTGTGGCCACCGATACACAGATGATGGAGATGGCTCTGGTGGAAAATATTCAACGCGAGAATCTTAACGCTATGGAGATTGCTTTCTCCTATGCTGCCCTCATCGACGAATGCCAGCTGACGCACGAACAGTTGAGCGAGAGGGTAGGGAAGAACCGCACCACCATCACCAACTATCTGCGTCTGCTCAACCTTCCTTCCGACACTCAATTGGCATTGAGCACCAATAAAATCAGCATGGCTCATGCCCGCTGCTTGGTGAATGTGGAAGACCCCGAAGCACATCTGTCCATCCTGCACACCATCATCGAACGGAATCTGTCGGTTCATCAAACGGAACAGTTGGTCAAAGACTTTGGCAAACCCAAGAAGACCTCCGTCATCAAGAAAAAAACGGACAACCTGCCTGAACGTCATGCCACTGGACAAAGTTCGCTGAGACAATATCTGCAGAGCGAAGTCGATATCAAACGGAGTCGTCGCGGAAAAGGAACTGTGACCATCCACTTCAACAACGATGCCGACTTCGATCGTATCATGAAGCTGATAAAAAACAATTAATCACCAGGCATGCCTTTCAGTACACCAAAGACATACAAGAGTAGGGGGATAGCGTCGATTATCCTCCTTCTTCTTGTTACTATCTTTGGAAATGTACAGGCGCAAGACAATCTTCGTCGTTCGACAGAAAGCGACTCTTCGTATGCTGTCAGTCACCAGCACAACCCTCGCACAGCGATGCTGCTATCCATTGTTCCTGGTGGCGGACAGATATACAATCGTCAAGCATGGAAACTCCCCATCATCTATGCAGGATTGGGTGCGATGTCCTATCTGGTGTGGGACAACTACTCACAGATGAAGATGTTCAAGGATGAGTATCTCTACCGCGTGAACCACAGCGGTGCCACACAACTGGAAGAATATGCTAACTATCCCACCACGAATATCTACAATCTTTACCAGTCGAAAAACAAGGATTTCCAGCTTTATCTCTTCATCGACATCGCCCTTTATGCTCTCAACATGGTGGATGCCTACGTTTTCGCACACCTCTTCGATTTCGAGATTAGCGACGACCTAAGCCTCCATATCCAACCCATGCCCGCTGCCACAATAGGATGGGGTGGGGGAGTGAAGGTGACTCCTGCTATGAACATCACTCTTCGATTTAAATAATATAAAGTATAATACATTATTAATAAGAAGTTGTTCCCGACACGAATCAGGGTTTTAAAAATGAAAAAAATTGGTCTTTCCATTTTAGCAGCCATCTTTCTGATGTTTGCTTACAGTTGCAACAAAAAAGCCATTCCTGAAAAATCCATCTTCGACGAGTTGACCGAAGAAGAGGTCGCCACCGCCATCAACGCCGATGCCGACTTCGAACTTTGCTACGACATTGTTCGCCATTTCAACGACGACATCTTCCACACCCCCGAAGGTCGCCCTGGTCCTTTGACCGACGAACAAATTGAACATTTCCGTCCCATCACCTACGCCCAATTCTTTGATTTCCACAAATACTTGCGTGACACCACCGTTTGGGCACCGCTGCACAAACAATGGAAAGAGGAATGGGCCAAAGACGGTCATCGTTACGACGCTCAAGTTGACTCTATCATCAACCAGTATCGTGATGTTGTCAAAGCAACATACGACAAGATTGACACCAAAGTGTCTTTCGAGCAACGCGACAGCATTCTTTCTACCGTCGCTCCGCTGAATGTTGTGCATTACATGCACGCTGAGCATCATGGTGCCAATGCTGAGCAACTCGATATGTTCCGCGGCATGATTATCAAAGAAACCATCGATCCCGAATACGTTGATATGTTCAACTATATTGACGCAAAACAGACAGAGAAAATGGGTGAGAAGGATGCTCTTTGCACCGAGTTCATCAACGCATTACGTCCCCGTGAAGGTCGTGGTTGCTGCAAAGGCGAAGAACAAGGTTGCCAGAAACAATGTCCCAAATACAATGACAAATGCCATAAAGACAACCACAAAATTGCCGAAGAGGTGGTTTCTTGTGATGAACCCGAAAGCCAAGCTAATCAAGAAAGCCATTGCCAAAAAACTGAAGCCAACAATTGTGCAAAACAAGAACCTCAGACTTCCAACACACCTGCCGGTGGTTGTGGAAAACATGCCCATTGTCCTCATCATCAATCTCAAAACTAATTGATAAAACAGACATTTGCAAATACGATAATGATAACGGCCAATACTCAAAATAGAGGGTTGGTCGTTATTCTTTTCTCTTTCTTAGTTTACATAACTGACATTGGATTTATATAAAACTGTTTTTTACGCAATAACACAATAAATAGAATATATTTTAGTTTTTAGGACATGATGAGAAAAACACTTCATTGGGGATTCGTAATCCTTTTGTTCATTTCAGCCATGATGCCGTTGGCCTCATGCAGAAACAACGCCGAACAGCAGCTTGACCGCGACGAAAAACTGTTGCAACTCGATGCAAGCATCAAACAACATCCCAAGGATGCACACCTTTATTATGAACGCGGTTTGATTCTTGTAGAGTTACAGCAACTCAACGATGCCATCGCCGATTTCAAGAAAGCCATCAGTCTTGACAGCAAAAAAAGTGAGTATCATACCGCTTTGGGTGACGCCTATCTCCGCAACGGCAAAGCTGAGGACAGCTACAAAGCACTCAACAAAGCGTTAGAATTGGATCCCGACAATATCGAAGCCAACTCGAAGATGAGTGAACTACTATTTTATAGCGGTGATTATGACCGTGCTATGGAGACCCTGAACCATCTGACATCCATCGATCCCAACAACAGAACAGCATTCATGATCAAAGGCTTCATCTACAAGAGCCAAGGTGATACAGCCAATGCTGTCCATTTCTTCCGTCGAGTCATCGATCTCTATCCTGAATTCGAACCGGCTTACGAAGAACTGGGTGTTTTATATGCACAACATCGCAATCTGTTAGGTGTGGAATACCTCAAAACAGCCATCCGTCTGGAACCGAACAATATCAATGCGCTGTATGCTCTCGCCATGCTTTATCAAGACACCGAAAATCCCGACCAAGCCAACGAGATATACACCCGAATCCTGGAGATTGACCCTCAAAACAAATATGCTTGGCACAACCGTGGATATATGGAGATGGTACTCTATGAGGACTACGAGAATGCCATCGAGTTCTTTACCAAAGCCATCGACGCCGACAACCACTATGTCGAAGCACATTATAACCGAGGAGTGGCATACGAATTGAAAGGCGACCGCAACAATGCCGCCATCTGTTATCGCACAGCCCTCCAAATCGACCCGTCATACCAACCTGCCACCAAAGCGTTGGAACAATTGGGCATGAAATAACACTCAAAACATTTTTTTAGGTGTTTTATTTGCACAATTAAAAAAAAATGTATCTTTGCAGAGATATAATTAAGACTCCGTCAAATTGAAAAGTAACTGTAACATAAAGGAACACAATTGCAGAAAGCCTGAATGCGGCAGTTGGGAGATATTATTTTTTATCTAAAGCGGCTTTGTCAGTCGCTTTTTTTATACCACTCCTCCCCTTCTGACGGAACCAAGCAGGAATAACAAAACAAAAAAACATAGTACCATGAGCAATTTAAAAGGAAGAAACCTCATTTCCATCACCGATTTCAACAAGGATGAATACATCCAGGTGCTTGATATTGCTGAAGAATTTGAGAAGAATCCCAAGCAGCCCATTTTGAGCGACAAGGTGGTTGCCACCCTCTTTTTCGAACCCTCGACCCGTACTCGTCTGAGTTTCGAAAGTGCCGCCAACCAGTTGGGTGCCCGTGTCATTGGATTCTCCAATCCATCAGCTACAAGTCTTCAAAAAGGCGAATCGCTCCACGACACCATCACTATGGTCAGTTCGTATAGCGACCTGATTGTAATGCGCAATCCCAAAGAAGGCTCGTCACGTTACGCCAGCGAAGTGTCCACCGTGCCCGTCATCAACGCTGGCGACGGTGCCAACCAGCATCCCACCCAGTGCATGCTCGACCTTTACAGCATCCGCAAAACGCAAGGGACGCTCAACAACCTGCAGATTGCCTGCGTCGGCGACCTCAAATATGGTCGTACCGTCCATTCATTGGTGCAAGCCATGTGCAACTTCGGAGCCACCTTCCATCTGGTGTCGCCCGTCGAGTTGAAACTTCCCAGTTCAGTGAAAATGAGCATCAAGAACGCCGGCCTCAAATACTATCAATACACCGACATCAAAGACATCATTCCCACTGCCGACATCATCTATATGACCCGTGTGCAGCGTGAACGTTTCCCCGACCCACTGGAATACGAGCGTGTCAAGGACAGTTGCATCCTCAATGCCGCAATGCTCGAAGGCTGCAAGCCCAACATGAGAGTGCTCCATCCCCTGCCCCGCGTCAACGAAATCACAACCGACGTCGACAAGACCCCTTACGCTTACTATTTCCAACAGGCACAAAACGGTGTCTATGTACGTCAAGCCCTCATGGCTGCCATCTTGGGCGTTAGATAACAAAAGATAATTACGAACATCAAAACACACATCATAATGGATACCAAGAAAGAAATGGTTGTTCCTGCCATCCAGAACGGAACCGTCATCGACCATATTCCCACCACCGCCGTCTATCAGGTCATCCATCTGTTAGGACTGGAAAAATATGAAGACGAGGTGCTCATCGGAAACAACCTCTCCAGCAAGAAGCATATTCGCAAAGGCATCATCAAAGTCAAGAATCGTCACTTCTCGAAAGAAGAAATCAGCATGATTGCCTTGGTGGCACCCATGGCCACCATCGTCAACATCAAAAACTACGAAGTGGTGGAGAAACTGGATGCCGAGATTCCCGACCATATTGATGGCATTATCAAGTGCATGAACCCAATGTGTATTACCAACCACGAGGTCATCCCCACCAAGTTCGACGTTGTCGACAAAGAGAACCTCAAGTTGAAATGTCACTACTGCGAGAAATTCACCACCAAGGAAGGTCTGCATTTCGACTAATAATTATGTTCTGAAGCGATGAACCTGAAGAAATACTTCATCCGCCTGGCCATTTTGACAGATTTGTGTTTGGTGGCCACCATTGCCCTGCTTCTCTTCTCCCCTGCCAACTATTTGGTGGCAATGACCTTGCTTGTCGCTTACTTCACTGCTTTGACCATTGCACAGCACATCGTGATAGTCAAAGCCTTGCAGAAAGACCCACGCGATTTCATCAAGTTCTTCTTCGGAGTCACTGTAGGCATCTTGATGCTCCACCTTGCGGTCCTCTTTGTCTACATGTACACCCATCTGCAGCAGGCCAAGCTGTTCACCATTGCCTTCCTGATTGGCTACGTGTTGTACACCACCTTTGAGGTGGTTGAATTGCTGAACTACATACGTCGCCAGAGCAAAACAGAGAAGAAAGAAGATGAGCGAAATCTACAAGGGTGACGAACTGGCCCGATTGCTGTCGGGACGTCGCATCCTGATTGCAGGCTATGGACGCGAAGGCAAAAGCAGCAAACAACTCATCCGTCGCTTGCTGCCCTATGCCGACCTCACCATTGCCGAAGGCAACGAGAACATCCAGCAGGAAGCCCGCAAGGGTTTCGACTTGATTGTCAAGTCGCCCGGCATACCGACCTTCGTGTTTGAAGGCTGTTGTCCACTTGACAGCATCACCTCGCAGACCGACCTCTTTCTTCAAGTCTACGCATCACAAACCATAGGAGTGACCGGTACCAAAGGAAAAAGTACCACCACCAACCTGATTGCATCCGCCATGCGGCGCCACAATCCCCATACGCTCATGGCGGGCAATATGGGGATTCCTCTTTTCGACATTGTTGAACAAATTGATGCCGACACCATCATCGTGGCCGAGTTTTCTTGCCATCAGTTGGAGAACATCCATAGGGCTCCTCACACAGCAATCCTTCTCAACCTTTTCCAGGAGCACCTCGACCACTACCATTCCTATCTCGATTATCAGCTGGCAAAATTGCAAATCGCTTTATGTCAGCAATCGGGAGACCACTTCTTTTATTGCGAGGACAACGACACCTTGAAACATCTGGTTGCCCAGCATCAATCCAAGATGCTCGGAGAGGTCATTCCCTATAGTCTCCACTGTCCATTGACCGACCAATTGCGAAAGATGCCAACCCATCTGACTGGCGACCACAACCTCAGCAATATTGTGGTGGCAAGAATGGCTACACAAGTGTGGGGTGTTGACACACAAACTTTTGCACAATCATTAGCTGATTTCCATGGTCTGGAACATCGATTAGAATGTGTGGGCACTTATCATGGCATCACCTTCTACAACGATTCCATCTCCACCATTCCTGCTGCCTGCATGGCCGCCGTATCGTCGCTATCCAAAGTCGACACCCTTATCCTGGGAGGCTTCGACCGAGGAATCGACTACAGCGTGCTGGTTCCCTTTATCCAACAAAGCACCATCCGCAATATTGTTCTTATAGGCGAAGCCGGCCATCGCATTGGCAAGTTGTTGCAAGAGTCACATGCCGACCAAGGTCACAACATACTCTATGAGAACAACTACGAACTCATTGTCCAATGGTGTTACAAGCACACCGCCGCAGGAAAAACGTGTCTCTTGTCACCTGCCGCAGCCAGCTACGACGCTTTTAAGAACTTTGAACATCGAGGACGCACCTTCAAAGAACTCGTATTACGCTATGGAAACAACTGAAATCCGCCATCAACTGCACCAGCACCCAGAGCTCTCAGGCAATGAACAACACACACACGACCTGATTGTCGATTGTCTACAACAACTCCACCCCTTGCGGCTCCATACCCATGTGGGCAGCACTCCCGAAAAAAAAGCATACGGCGTGGTGGCCGTCTTTGGCGACACACCGGAAGCACCTGCCATTGCTTTTCGTGCCGACATCGACGCCCTGCCCATCAACGAAGTCAATGCCCTACCCTACCGCTCATTGTTTCCCAATGTGGGTCATAAATGTGGACACGACGGACACACATCGGTACTCTTGGAACTGGCGAAACGCCTTCGCAACACCCACCGCACCGTTGTGTTGATATTCCAACCCGAAGAAGAAACAGGACTGGGATCGAAAAAGATACTGAAGAGCGGAGTGCTTTCCCATTACGACATACGTTCCATCTACGCCATCCACAATCTTCCCGGATACCCCCTCAACCAGGTGGTGCTCATACCCCACACATTTGCCGCGGCCTCCTCGGGAATCATCATTCATTTGCAAGGCCGTCAAACCCATGCCTCCACTCCCGAGAAAGGCATCAACCCAGCCCTGGCCGTCGGCGAATTAATCCGTTGCTTCGACACCTTCAACCAAGGGCACAAGGGCAGTACCGACACTTTCTCCCAATCCACACCCATCTATATCCGTTGTGGCAGCGAAGCCTTTGGCACCTCGGCAGGTGAAGCATCCGTGGCGTTCACCCTTCGAGCTTTCACCAACAAAACAATGGATTGTGTGCTTCAAACTGCATACAACTATGCCAACAAAGTGGCAGAGGATTACAAACTTAAAGTTGATATTGAACTACGAGAACCCTTTAATGCCACCGAGAACCATACAGCACAAGTCAACCAAGCATTCTATGCAGCACAAACGCTCGGTCGTTCCGTATTCGAAGAGCAGCGGCCTTTCCGCTGGAGCGAGGATTTTGCCGACTACCTGATGGTATATCCAGGTGCCATGATGGGTATCGGGGCCGGTGTCGACCACGTCGAGTTGCACCATCCCGATTACGATTTTCCCGACGAGATTATCGTCCCCACAGCCGAGCTTTTCCTGCAGCTTATCCGCCAATTCGGGGAATAGCTTGCCTTGAACCATCTATTCAATATTATATGAATAAAATACTGAATATATTAATAGTAGCATTAGTTATTTTCATTTTTGCTGGTTGCGGTGCCCGTCCTCCTCAACCCTATGGTCCTTTGCCCACCAAGGCACAGGTGGAGTGGCAGCAGATGGAGATGAACATGTTCTGCCATTTTGGTCCCAACACCTTTACTGGTAACGAATGGGGCGACGGCACCGAACCCGAAGACCTATTTGCCCCCACCGACCTCGACTGCCGTCAATGGGTCGAAGTAGCAAGACAAGCTGGCATGAAAGGCATCATCCTTACCGCCAAACATCATGACGGCTTCTGTCTATGGCCCAATCCATGCAGCCAACACACCGTTGCACAGAGTCAATGGCGTAACGGTAAAGGCGATGTGCTGCGAGAACTAAGCGATGCCTGCCACAAGAGAAATGTGGCTTTCGGCATTTACATCTCTCCCTGGGATCGGCATGACCCCACCTACGGCACTCCCGAATACAACAAAAACTTCGTTGCCACCCTTCGTTCCGCCCACGAGCACTATGGCCCCATCTTTGAACAGTGGTTTGACGGTGCCAACGGTGAAGGACCTAACGGAAAGAGACAGGAATACAACTGGAAAGAATTCAACGAGACGGTACTGGAAAAACATCCCAACGCAATTATCTTCAGTGATGTGGGACCTGGATGTCGATGGGTGGGCAACGAGAGTGGAGCCGCCGGACGAACCTGTTGGTCTACCCTCGACATCGACGGCTTTGCCCCGGGCACAGGATTGCCCGTCACCGACACCCTCAACCGAGGCAACGTCCATGGTCAACGATGGGTGCCAGCCGAGACCGATGTCTCCATACGCGATGGTTGGTTCTACCGTTCCACCGAACACCCCAAAAGTCTCAAACAACTACTCCGCATCTATTACACCAGCGTGGGGCGAAACTCCTTGCTTTTGCTCAATGTTCCGCCCGACACCCGTGGACGCATCGCATCCGAAGACTCGCTCCGACTTGTAGAGCTACGAGCCGCACTCGATGACATTTTCTCCAACAATTTGATGCACCAAGGTCACATAGTCACCCATCATGCTCGCAATCGCCACTTTGGTCCCCAGCACTTGACAGACAACTGTTTTGACACCTACTATGCCACTCCCGAAAAACAAACCACCGACCAAATCGAAATAGCCTTCGACAAGTCTGTCACCTTCAACCGTGTTGTCTTGCAGGAATACATACCCTTGGGACAACGTATTCAACAGTTCCATATCGACATCCTGTCAGACAACGGTCAATGGCGAACCATCGTCGACGAAACAACAGTAGGCTATAAACGCATCGTCCCCGTCGCCACTGTCACCACCACCCGTGTGCGTGTGGTCATCGACCAAAGCTTTGCCTGCCCCGTTCTTAGCGAAATGGGACTCTATCTTGACAATTATCTCAACGACAGCGATGTCGAAGACATATAACCCCATACAATGAAAGCACATATAGTAGACATACCCCATCGTCGCATCTTCGATGCCGAAATCATTGTTCGCAACGGAAAAATTGCCCGTCTCGCACCGCTTAGCGACCCTCTTCCCGACGAAGCCCCCTATGCCATGCCTGGCTTTGTCGACAGCCATATCCATATTGAAAGCACCCTGCTCACTCCCGAGCATTTCGCACAGTTTGCCGTACGACAAGGCACCGTGGCCGTTGTCAGCGACCCGCACGAGATAGCTAATGTGCTGGGAGTGGAAGGTATCGACTTCATGATTGAAAACGCCCGTCGTGTCCGTTTCCATTTCCATTTCGGAGCCCCGTCAGGTGTACCATCCACCACCTTTGAGACTTCCGGCGCCATCCTTGACGCTGCCAAAGTCGACCAACTCCTTCAACGCGATGACATCTATGGTTTGGCGGAAGTGATGAACGTCCCGGGTGTACTGACTCACGACCCCGATATGGTAGGCAAACTGGAGGCTGCACGTCGTGTCGGCAAGCCTATCGACGGACACGCTCCTGGCATCACTGGCGACCAGATACGACAATACATTGCCCAAGGCATCACCACCGACCATGAATGCACAAACCTCGAGGAAGCACGTGAACGCATCTCGTTGGGCATGAAGGTGCTGATACGCGAAGGCAGTGCCGCCTGCGATTTCGACCATCTCTGCCCTTTGTTGGGTGAAAGCGACGACATGGTGATGTTCTGCACCGACGACAAATATGCCGACGAACTACGGCAAGGCCACATAAACGACTTGGTACGCAGGGCCATAGCCAAAGGGTTACCCCTGTGGAATGTGTTGCGAGCCGCCTGTATCACACCCGTCGAACACTACCGACTCGACCATGGCTTGTTACGCGAAGGTGATAGTGCCGACTTCATTGTGGTTGACAATCTGAACGAATTTAATGTTCTACACACCTTTATTGAGGGCTGCGAAGTCTTCAATCGTAAACAAGGCGTCTTAAGTGCTGTATATGTCGACAATCCCGTTGCTGTCGGCCCGTTGCCAAACAATTTCCACGCCCATGAAATCACTCCACAAGACATCGCCGTCACCATGCCTCGACCCGATGCAAAGCTGAAAGTCATCGAAGCCCACGAAGGCTCGCTCTACACCCATTGCCGGATAGTAACACCTCGGGTGGTCAACAACCAAGTGATCCCCGACACAGACAACGACGTGCTCAAACTTGTTGAAATCGACCGCTACCAACAATGCCCACCCCAGGTGGCCTTTATCCATGGCTTCGGACTCCAACGAGGAGCCATCGCCTCCACCATCGCCCACGACTGCCACAACATCATTGCACTGGGTTGCAACGACCAAGATATTGTCCACGCCATCAACCGACTGGTGGCCACTCAAGGTGGACTCTGTGTGTGCGACAATGGACAATGTACGGAACTGTCTCTGCCTGTGGCCGGATTGATGTCCAACGAGCCACCCCACGAAGTAGCACGCCTTCACCTGATGCTAAAAGCACAAGCCGCTGCACAAGGCTGTACCATCGCCGCCCCCTTCATGACCCTTGCCTTCATGGCACTGCCTGTCATTCCCGAGTTGAAACTAACCGACCAAGGGCTGTTCGACGGGGTGAAATTCATGTTCACAGACCTCTTCGAATAACAGTCGATTTTGGTGTTTTTATTGTCCTGACAGTAAGTGATTCCTGCATTCTCGGCCATGCCTATGGTTTTTGACAATGCAATTATCGCTCTTATTATCAACCATCGGCAATACAGACAATAACTTTTTTCAAAAATAATTTTGCCCATTGAAAGAAAGTATGTATTTTTGCAGCCGATTTCGAGAGGAGAAATCCACGAAATGATGGCGGGGTAGCTCAGCTGGTTAGAGCGCTGGATTCATAACCCGGAGGTCATGAGTTCAAGTCTCATCCCCGCTACTTCGAGGCCCCACATCTGTGAGGCCTCTTTTATTTTTGCCAATCTTGACCATGATATATATCCATATACCTTTCTGCCGTCGCAAATGCACCTACTGTGCATTCTTCTCGCTGGCTGGTCAGCAGGAAAAGGATCGCTATGTCGATGCCCTCTGTCAAGAAATTGAGCGTCGCAGCCGTGGATATAACACACCTGTCAAGACCCTCTATTTCGGTGGTGGAACACCCTCGCAGTTGTCGCCACAACAGCTCAACCGCATAGTTGCCACCCTGCATCGTTGTTTCGACCTCAGTCACGTAGCCGAGGCCACCATCGAAGCCAACCCCGACGACCTCACCCCTCAGTATCTGCAAGACATTGCCGCCCTACATATCTTCAATCGTATCAGCATCGGCGTCCAGTCGTTCCGCGATAGCGACCTGCTCACCATTGGCCGCATCCACAACAGCCAACAAGCACTCCAAGCCATCGACAACGCCTATCGCGCCGGATTCGACAACATCACCATCGACCTTATCTACGGATTACCCAAGCAGACAGTCGACGACTGGCAACACCAACTACAGATGGTCGAACAACTACCCATACAACATCTTTCCTGCTACGCACTCACCGTCGAGCCGCATACCATCCTCGATCAACAGATACGCAAGGGCATCGTCCAACCCGCCCCTGAAGCCACTGCCATCGAACAATACAACCTTCTCTGTCAATGGGCACTTGAGCATGGATGGGACCAATACGAAGTGAGCAATTTCTGTCGTGCAGGACATCGCTCGCTCCACAACAGCCGCTATTGGAACCGCACCCCCTACCTCGGATTCGGTGCCGCTGCCCACTCCTTCGACGGCATCAGCCGGCGATGGAATTGCAGCAGTCTGCGGCAATACTGCGAGGGTATCGAACAACAAAAACAATACTATGAAGAAGAAACGCTCTCCCCTCGAGATGCTTTCAACGAATACATGATGACCGCCCTTCGCACCACAGCCGGCATCGACAAACAGACTGTCAACCGCCTGTTCGCCCCCTACAGCGACTATCTACGTCAACAACTGCAACCCTACCTCCAATCGCAGTTGCTTATCGAAACCGCCACTGCCTACCAACCCACCCAACAAGGACTACTCCATGCCGACGGTATTGCCTCCGAACTCTTTATATTGAACGACGAAGAAACATCCTTATGTTAAGGTGATATTTTTACAACAAAATTTCAATACAACCATCATGGAAACAATGGAATTACGTGAATCTGAAGAATATTTGATTCAAATATTAAGACACTTCGATTTTTTACGACGACATCATTATGATATTCAGCAACTTTGCATTTATGGTCGCGAACCATATATTGTTTTTGGTTCACGTCATGCCAAATTGTACATGGATTTGGGTATGACCAATGTCGAATTCAGAAAAGGAAATATCCTTATGGAAAAGAAGATTGACATATCGGAATATGCAAAAAAACAACATGGCATTTGGCTGGATTCAATAAGTGTCATCGAACGAATAAAGAACTATTCTGAATTCATCAAAAAATATTTCGACGAACTGTCACGCTAATTATAGATGTTCCCATCCTCCAATAGACGCTGACGAGTGGTGTCGAAGTCGCTGTTGACAAAACTTCTTTTCTTATTGAAACAAGGGGTATTGATATATCCCAAATCTATGATTGTATGGAACAAGTCGTCAATCATATAGGGCGTATGTGTCTGCTGGACGAGGTGTGGATTGTTGGTAACGAGGCACTCCCGTTGTGAAGGAGAGAGCCACAGCAGGAAAGGAATTTCAACGTTGGCTTTGGGAATCCGGTCGGAATAGTCGTGGCCGGAATAGTCGCCCTCGTCATAGACATTTTCTCCATGGTCGGAAAAATACAAGGCCGAAACACGAACACTTGTATGCGACACACTATAGGCGTCGAGCATCGAAAAGATGCTGTCGACAATGAAATCATTGTATAAGACTGCGTTGTCATAAGTGTTTACGACACGGGTGCGTTTGTCGCCCTTGTCCTCGAACAGAGCATATTCGTCAGGATATCGTTTGTTGTATTGCGTATGGCATCCCATCAGGTGCAGGAAAACAATCTTATGTTTGGCAGTGTCGTCGAGGGCCGACTGTAGCGGGTCGAATAACCGTTGGTCGAGCGACACCGTCATGGTGCTTTCCTTCGACGAGTTGGAGGTGATATTGACAAACGTCTTCACGTCAGCATTCTGGGCAAGGCTTGTCACACCGTTGTCCCACAACCCAATAGGCGACTGGTTGGAAATCCAGAAGCTCTTATAAGGCGACGAATGGAAGACATCGAACAAGTTGATGCAACTGTCAAGGGGCAGTGAGTGTTCGATATTGTTCTCCGTCATGAAATTCATCACCGAGCTCAACGTGTTGGAGTTGGCACTGATGACATTGTCGAATACCATGATATCGTCCCTTGCCCGCAGGCGTGGAGTCGTCTCACGACCATAGCCATAGAGAGACATGTGGTTGCGGTTGCACGACTCGCCGATAATGACCACCACAAGAGTGGAATCGTTGGTTGTCATTTCGGTATCGATACTGTACAACTCTCGTGTCCTTAGTTTTCTGTATTCCCTCGATTCCTCAAAAAAGGAGACAAAGGCACGTTCCACATCAGGCACAGCCAAGCGAAGGAAGCGTTTGTGAACGATATTGTCTGTGAAGAAAACGACAACGAAGAGCCATAAAACTATCCAAACAATCTTTTCTCCTTTCGTTTTGAACGAGAGGCATGGCGTCTTCATTATTGTCAAGACAAACAAGAAGACATAGGGGACAAACAACAAGAGCAACGGAGTCATCTTGATGGACATAAACTCCGTCGCCTCATTAAAGTTGGTGTTCATGAACACAAAGATGGATGAAGCGTTGAGCGGACATTTCAGCACAACCCAATGGAAAAGGTTGATGAATCCATCCACAAACAACAGATTTGCTGCGGTGACATATAGCCACCGCTTCCGTGCCAACACATACGGCGTCAGCAAAACCACAATCCACGACAACAGTATGAGAATACTTCTCGCCGAAAAAGCGTCACGGTTGAGCATCCACCCCAC
>CAJOQB010000178.1 GCA_905236405.1 uncultured Bacteroidales bacterium | reverse complement strand
GTGCCCTCCATTTCGTATAACTTCCAATTCTGAGTGCGATGAAGAACTTGTATAAGATAGCATGGCTGTTCCTGTTGGCTGCTTTTGCCGCTTGCACCGAAGACATCGTCATCGACGTGGAGGAAGGCGACCCCTTGATTGGCGTGGAGGCATCGTTCACCAATGAGCTGAAACGTCATGAGGCCATCTTGAGCTATTCCGCTCCGTTTTATAACCAAGACGAGATCGAGATGATCAGTGGGGCGACGGTGTATGTGACCGATGGTTCCGACACGGTGTATTATCACGAGGACTTGGAGCTTCTGGGACACTATTTCACCGACTCAGTCGCAGGACGAAAAAACACGCTGTACCGGCTTTGCGTCGAACTGCCTGAACCCGACGGAACGGTACATCGCCTCTGGGCCGAAAGCCTGATGCCGAACAATGTGGAGAGCATCGACAGCCTCGCCGTCAAGCATTTCAACGGCGGTAACGACTCCATCCCGAGTGTGTTCTTTTTCGATACCATAGAATGGGTCTATCCCTATTTCCAGAGCCTTCCCGACCCAAGCATTATCTATATGCCTAAGGTCTGGCGCAACGACACCTTGGTCTCCGACAGCTCGAGGATGAACATGATGATTCCCCAGGGGGGCTTCGCAGGTTATTACGTGAACGGCCCCGAGATGCTGGCGTCCAACAAGGAGATTCCGATTGCCTATTTCTTCAGGTCGAAGCTCAGGGACGGCGACAGGATCCGAGCGGATTTGTACAGCATCACGGCGGATTATTTCTATTATTTCTACAGTCTCCTCATGTCGACGGGTAGCAACCCCATGATGGGTGCGCCAGCCAATGTGAGCACCAACATCCAACCCGAGGGAGAGGGCGTGGGATGGTTCTACACGGCGTCGATGGTGTCGGCGGAGACGGTTTTCCGAAAGTAGGGCCATGGCAAAGTGGATGCGTCATATGGGTTTTCTGTTGGGGCTGGGCTTCCTGTGCTCGTGCACCGAGGACATCACCATGGATTTGCCAGCGGGCAGGAAAGTGCCTGTGATTGAAGGCTCGATCACCAATGAATTCAAGCGCCATGAGGTAATCCTCAGCTATTCAAACGAGATGTACAGCACCGAAGGCTTCGAGATGATTATGGGAGCTGAGGTATATGTGGCCTCTGGCGACGACACCATCTGGTATATCGAGCAGGAAGACAAACCTGGCCATTATCTCACCGATTCGGTGGCAGGGCAGAAAAACCGTTGGTATCACTTGGAAGTCAATGTTGAGGAGAACACTTTGTATTCCAGACCCATCCGCATGTATGTCGACACCAAGATGCCAAACAACGCCACGGGCATCGACTCTGTCGGGCTGCTCCCGAAACTCGACGAAAACAACATCCCTTTGGTCGACGACTCGGCCGCGGTTTGCGTTTGTCCCTACTTCCAGACCCTCAACGATTCGTCCATCGTCTACAATGTGGAGCTTTATCTGAACGGTGTGCGTTTCAAGAACCGTCCCTCCAAGCTGTTCCAGCTGTTCCCGATGAGCGGCTATGCAGGCTATTATTTCAACGGCCCTGAGATGCTCCAGAACAACATCCCGATTCCTGTGGGCATCATGAACAAGTCGTACATGCACGAGGGCGATGTGGTGAAGGTGAAGCTTTACAGCATCTCGAAAGACTACATGTATTTCCTCGTCGCACAGAAGCTGGCCATAGGGGTCAATCCCGTGATGGGTGCCTTCCCGGCCATGTTTACGAATGTCTTTTCCAACTGCGATGGGATAGGATGGTTCAGCGCCACCTCGGTCATCGAGGGCGAGGGAATCTTCCATGAGTTTTGACAAAAAAGGATGGCTGCCCAGCGGGCAGCCATCCTTTTTTCAATAAGCAACAACAGGTTTATTTCACAACCACTTTCTCGATGCGGACTTGTGTGCCCGTGGTGAGGCGGAGGAAGTAAACGCCCTTGGTCATGTTGCTGACGTTGATTTCCATGGTGCCTTGTCCGTTGCCGTTGGCCACCATCTGGCCCATGCCGTTGTACATCACATAGCTGTACTCGACGTTGCCGCCGTTGATGTAGAGCATGCTGTTGGCGGGATTGGGATAGATGACGAACTCGGCTTCGCTCTCTTCGAGGCCCATCTCAGCCTTCACGTCGATGCACTCGGGCAAGGAGTTGCCGCGTTGGTAGTTGGCGACGACGCAGTAGGTGAAATGGATTTCGGAGAACACATTGTCGGTGTAGGTATGCTCCTCGGTCTGGCCGATTTCCAGGCCGTTGCGGTAGACGGTGTAGTTCAACGCACCTTCAGGAGCATCCCAGGTCAGGATGACGGCGCCGATTTCGAGGTTGGCTTCGAGGTTCTCGACGGGATCGAAGGTGTTGGATTGGCCACCGTTACAGTTGCAGTCGAACTCGTGCAAGACGCCGCCGCTGAGGCTGCCGCTCTGGTAGATGACAGTGCCATCTTCGTACTTCATGACGAAGGAGCACTCGTACGCATAGCTGCCGTTGATCCACGTCAAGGTGACATGGACGCCTCTGCCGATTTCAAGGGTCTCGGTGCCTGAAGCACCCGATTCGAGGGTTAAGTCAACGGCAGGTGTGCCATCGTCAAATGACACTCTCAGTCTGTTGCCGTTCCAGCCGTCGCCGTAGGAGTCGCTCATCTCGACAATGACGAAGCAGGTGTTCTTCAGCGTGAGGCTGCCGTCGGCAATCAGGCCGCCGTCGGCTTGCATGGTGAAGTTGACGACAATGTGTTCGGTCTCGGGGCAGCTCGGGTCGATGCTGATATGGAACACGCAAGGAGCCATTCCATCGGGGTCGATGGTGCCGAATTCCACGCTTTCGTTAAGCAGGGTGACGTATTGACTCTCGCAACTGATGGCAGCGATGGCGTTGGTGGCCATGTAGTGGCCAAGGTTGGTGAAGTTGGCGACGATGGCCAAGTCTTCGCCAGGGACAAAGCCGCCTGCCCAGTCGGCACTGACGTAGCCGAGGACGGCTTGGCCAGCAGTGATGAAGGCCTTGCTGTTCCATGTGGATCTGCCGTCGGTCATCTCGATGTCGATTTGGAAGCGGGTGCCGTCTTCAACACCTTCTGCGACGATGAAGCTGAATGCATCTTGCAGGGTGATGGTCTCCTCGGCAGCCAACACGTTGAATTGGGCCGTGCCGTTGACAATCTGCATACGTTCGTCGGTGCAGGTCAGGTTGACCGTGGTTATGCCTTCGGTCGGGTCGACGCCCACGTTCTTGAAGCTCATGGTGAGGCTCGTCTCCAGGTTGACGGGGGCGAAGTTGGGCGAGTAGCCGTTCAGGGTGACATAGGCACCTTCGGCAGGCAGAATCTCCACCGACATGACTTCGGTCACCTTGTTGTAACCCATCACGGTCAGGGTGGCGACGCCCACGTTCGACAAAGGCGGGAAGCTCATTAAGCCAGTGCCGTCGTGAATGTCGGCGGTGGCGATGATGTCGCCGTCCATCATCAGAGTGGCGATGCCGTAGGCTGTGTTTTCAGCTGTGATTTCCAACTCGCTCATGCCAAGCATCAGGGCGGCAGGGCTGAGGCCGAGGTTCATGCTGACGGGGTTGTCGGTGCGG
>CAJOQB010000177.1 GCA_905236405.1 uncultured Bacteroidales bacterium | reverse complement strand
GGGGTGCTTGTTAACCCCCTTTATCAAAACAAGGATATGAAGATTAAAAACCAGCAGGTTAGTGTGCTGTTTATGCTTTTGGGCACATTGTTTTGCGTTTGCCTCATAGCGGCAAATTTGTTTGCAACAAAGCAAATGGCGGTAGGACCGGTCCATTTCACAGGAGCTATCTTGATTTTTCCAATCAGCTACATCATCAACGATGTGGTGGCTGAGGTGTGGGGCTTTCGTCGCACACGACTGTTGATTTGGATGGCCTTCGCTTTCAACTTCCTTTTTGTGTTGATGGCTGCCGTGGTGGATGTGCTTCCCGGGGTCGACTGGTGGCGTGAGACACCTGCCGGCACGGGCTTCCATGCCATCTTTGGCTTGGCACCGCGTATTGTGGCCGCCTCGTTCATCGCTTTCATCGTGGGGTCGTTTGTCAATGCGGCTGTGCTGTCCAAGATGAAGGTGGCTTCGCAGGGGCGCTATTTCTCGTTGAGGGCTATCGTCAGCAGTTTGGCAGGCGATATCTGCGATTCGGTGATATTCTTCCCCATCGCGTTGGCAGGCATTGTGCCTTGGAACCAGATGCCCCTCTTTGTCATGTGGCAAGTGGTAATTAAGACGGTTTATGAGATTGTCATCCTCCCTGTCACCATGCAGGTGGTGAAGGCGGTGAAACGTCACGAAGGTGTCGATGTCTATGACCGCGACATCAAATATTCCATTTTCCCAGAACGTGCTGAACAATGAATAGAAAGAAAGAAGACCTGAAACTGCTGGGTCACGACGCCAGCTATAGTACCGATTACGATCCTTCGGTATTGGAAACTTTTGAGAACATGCATTCCGACAACGACTACTGGGTGCAGTTCAACTGTCCAGAGTTCACTTCGCTGTGTCCTGTCACTGGACAGCCCGATTTTGCCGAGATAAAGATTATGTATCTGCCCGACAAACGGATGGTGGAGAGCAAGAGTTTGAAACTCTATCTCTTCTCGTTCCGCAACCATGGCGACTTTCATGAGGATTGTGTAAACATCATCATGAAGGATTTAATCAAGGTCATGAACCCCAAATATATCGAGGTGATTGGTCTCTTTGTGCCCCGTGGCGGCATCAGCATCTATCCTTATGCCAACTACGGACGTCCGGGCACCAAGTATGAGCAGATGGCCGAACAACGACTGCTCAACTACCGATTGCCTGTTTGATAGTGTCGTCTGGCATGGTAGATTTTTGAACTACTTTTTTCTATAGTGTGGGTGATAACACTCGATGGTTTCTCGGATATACTGGGGAGTGAGGTGCGTGTAAATCTCGGTGGTGCTGATGCTGGCATGGCCTAGCATGACCTGCACGGCTCTGAGGTCGGCACCGTTTTGAACTAATTCGGTGGCGAAAGTGTGGCGGAGGCTGTGGGGGCTGACATGCTTGTGGATGCCGGCTCGCTGTACCGCTTCGTTGAGGAATTTGTTGACAAACTGTCGGGTGAGGTGCTTGCCCCGTCGGTTAAGGAAGACATAGACCTCTTCACCGGGGAGGGGAGAGACATGGCTTCGGATGGTGAAGATATAGGTGGTGAGCATTCGGAGGGCGTGACTGTTGATGGGGACCCATCGCTCTTTGTCTCCTTTGCCAATCACATGGAGTGCCTCTTCGTCGACAAAGAGGTTGGACAGCCGCAGGTTGCACAACTCGCTGACCCGCAAGCCGCAGCCATATAGCACCTCGACGATGGTGGCGTTGCGTGCTTGGTCGGGCTTGGAGAGGTCGAAGGTGGCTTGTATGGCGTCGACATCGCTGTCGGTAAGCACATCGGGAAGGTGCGAGGGAATCTTGGGGGTGTCGAGCAGCTCGGCAGGGTTCTCGGATAGGTCGTCCTCGATGACCAACTGTTGGTAGAAACTGCGGATGCCGGCAATGATACGTTTTTGTGTGGTGACGGCGACACAGGTCTCGTTGATGTCTGTAAGAAAGAGACGAAGGAAATCGAGGGTGACTTGGTTGGGCATTACCCCTTGTTCGAGGGCGAACCGCTGCAGATGGGTGACATCTTGCAGATAGGACTCGACGGTGTTGTCGGCCATGCGACGTTCCAATTTCAAGTACATCTTGAAGTTGGACAGATAGCGTCGCCATGTGTTCTCTATTTCTTGTCCTTGTGTTCCTGCTCCCACAGCCATTTGATAAAGTCAAAGATGGTTTCGTCGCTGGCACTCTTTTTCTTGCCTTTGCTGTTTTTGTCGGGCTTTCGGTCGAGATTGACCCGTCCGTATTTGGCGGCACGGGCTTGTATGATGTTGGTTTGCTTGCGGAAATAGGGGGTGCGGTGGCCAGGGTTGCGTTTGAGGGGGCTGGGCAGCGTTACCGCTAATTGTGCCGCCTCGTTAGGAGTAAGGTTGGCAGCGGAGTGACCGAAGTAGTGTTGTGAGGCTGCCTCGCATCCGTAGATGCCGTCGCCAAACTCGATGATGTTCAGGTAGCATTCCATGATACGTTTCTTTCCCCAAGTCCATTCGATGAGTTGGGTGAAGTAGGCCTCAATGGCTTTGCGTGCCATCGAACGGTTATGAGGGAGAAAGGCGTTTTTGGCCGTCTGCATGCTGATGGTGCTGCCGCCGCGTACCCGTCGCCCCTGTTTGTTCTCGCGGTAGCTCTGTTTGAGCATCCGCACGTCGAAGCCATGGTGTCGCATGAAGTTGCCGTCCTCCGAGGCAACGACGGCGTTGACGAGGTTGGGCGATATTTCGTCGATGCTCACATAATCGCGCTCAAAATGGACTTTGCGATCGGATTGGAACAACTGTTGCCCGAACCGTTGGATCATGAGCGGCGTGAGCGGAGGGTTGATGAACTTGAAAGCAATAACCTCGACGATGGAGAGGAGGAATAGGGCGACGACGGTAATCCAAAGAATACGCCACACCCATCCGAAAAACGACCGTTTGCGACGGCCTTCCTTCTTGGTGGGGGCGACATTTGCAGTTGATTGATTGATGTTTTCTTCCATTGGGATGAATTACAAAACAGTGGCAAAAATACTTGTTTTTCGTCGAATTGCTATTTTTTTTACCAAATTTAAAAAAAACATGTAACTTTGCCCGTAGATACATAGTTGTAATTTATTTAATAATATTTTAAAAAACAATACAATATGGCAAAAGTAGCTATTAACGGCTTTGGCCGAATCGGAAGAATGTCTTTCCGTGCTATGTTGGCTCATCCCGAGCTCGACATCGTTGCAATCAATGACCTGACAAGCGCTGACACGCTGGCTTACCTCTTCAAATACGACTCCATCCACGCCAACTTCGATGGTGAAGTTCACGCTGAGGGCGAGTATCTGGTAGTCAACGGCAAGAAGGTTCGCATCTTCGCTGAGCGCGATCCTCAGAACCTGCCTTGGAAAGACCTGGGTGTCGACATCGTGGTTGAATCGACCGGTCTGTTCAAGAAACGCGAGCAGATGATGAAACATATCAACGCTGGCGCCAAGAAAGTCATCTTGACCGTTCCCGCTTCGAAGGCTGACGACGTCGACGCTACTGTTGTGATGGGTGTCAACGACAATGTGCTGACCAAAGAGACCCAGCTGGTTTCCAACGCAAGCTGCACCACCAACTGCTTGGCTCCCGTTGCCAAG
>CAJOQB010000176.1 GCA_905236405.1 uncultured Bacteroidales bacterium | reverse complement strand
GGTCGATCTCGATCTGCGACTCGCCAGGGCCTCTCATGCCGATGCCGCCGCGCTGTCGTTCGAGGTGGGTCCACATGCCGGTGAGGCGTGGCAGCATGTACTGCATCTGTGCCAGCTCTACCTGTGTCTTGGCGATGGAGGTGCGGGCGCGGAGGGCGAAGATGTCGAGGATGAGCGAGGTGCGGTCGAGGATGCGGGTGCGCAGCTCGCGTTCCAGATTGCGTAGCTGGGCAGGTGTCAGCTCGTCGTCGAAGACGAAGAGGTCGGGCTCGAGGGCTTGGGCGTACTCTTTGATTTCCTCCAACTTGCCGCTGCCGACATAGGTGCGTGGGTCGGGATGGTCGAGCCGTTGGATGACGGTCTTGACGGCGACGCCGCCGGCGGTCTCGAGGAGGAAGGCGAGCTCGGAGAGGTATTCCTCGGTGCGTTCCATGGTGGAGGTGGAGGGGCAGACGCTGACGAGGATAGCTCGCTCGGGCAGGGCTTCGGTGGAGACCATGTTGCGCTCTTGCGGCGACGGTCGCTTGGGCTTTGTCTCGCTCTCTTTGTTCTCGGCCTCCCAGAAGCCTGTCTGCGACTTCCATTTGCCTTGGTCGGTTTTCCAACGTGTCTTTTTCACTTGTTCTCTCTTTTTTTGCTGGCTTGAAGGAGTATTTGTTCCAGTTGCTGTCCGTAGGCTTCCCACGAGAAATGTTGGTGTACAAAGTCCGATGCTTCATTGACGAGTTGTTCGCCTTGTCGGGGGTTGTTGATGAGGTGGACGATGTGGTTGGCTGTTGTTTGTGCGTCGTCGCCTATCAGCAGGTGTCGGTCGGGGGTGGCACCAAGTGCGTGGTTGGCCAGGGAGGATGTGATGCACGGCAGTTGCATGGCCATGGCTTCGAGGAGTTTGTTCTGCAGTCCCGACCCCAGCCGCATGGGGGCGGCGAAGATGCGGCCTGCGGCATAGCAACGGCGTATGTCGTCGACGGTGCCGCTCACGGTCACGCGGTCGTTGGCCAGCTTGCGGACGGCGGCTGTCGGGGTGGCGCCTGCCAGCAGCAAACGGGCTTGCGGACAATCCTTCCATACCAACGGCATCACCTCTGTCGCCAAGAAGACGGAGGTGTCGACATTGGGGGAATACTGCATGTTGCCGCAGAAGACCACGTCGTACTGTTTCTCAACCTCGGGCATCGGATGGAAGAAATCGAAGTCGACTCCGTTGGGGACGAGGTGTATGGTGTGATTCATGCGGTGGGGGATGGCCATGCTGTCGGGTTCGGAGATGATGGTGAGGTCGTCGAAGATGTCGAAGGCGTCGTATTCGGCTGAGCGGAGCATCTGGAACTCGTAGTGGAAGGCACGACGTCGCAGGGGGCTGTGGCTGTGCTCCATGCGTCGCTGCATGTTGAGCGAGAGGGCGTCTTGATAGTCCATCACCTTGGGATAGGTCGAACGGGCCACGAGCGGCATGGTTCGCACCATCTGGGAGTATATCACATCGGGCTTTATTTTCTGCTCGAAGGCTTTGTAGCGTCGACGCGACCGTGCGGAGGTCCAATAGCCTGTCTGCAGCGAACGGACTCGTAACATGTTCCACAGAGCGCTGAGGCAGGAGGGGAAATGATGCAGCCGCACCACTTCGACTTCACGGCAGAAGGCTTTCAGCAAGTCGATGTGTTCGGGCAACACATCTTTGTGCGACAGGCAGAAAAGATAGACCTCGTTGTTTGCGGCAAGACAACGCAGTTGATGGTAGGCACGAAGCTTGTCGCCTTTCTCGAGAGGGTAGGGGAAACGGGGTAGTACGGCCAGTATCTTCATGTTCGACAGTTTCTTGTTGGTTAGAACAGTGTGCCTTGTGTGCCCTCGGCCCATCCGATGTTGTCGTCGATGTTGTCGGGCGTGGGTATGGTCATATCGTTGTTGGTGTCGTCGTCAGATGTGGAAATCTCTGGCTCGGGTAGCGGGTCGAGCCATCGGAACTCGCTCACTTGGAAGGTGGTGATGCGTTTGCCTTTGGCTTTGTAGCCTTTGACGGCGATGAACTCGTTGACATCGATGGTCTCTCGGTCGATTTTCTTGCCCGAATTCTCGGCATAGCAGACTTCGAGCATCGGGAAGGTGTCGAAGGAGAAGGTGACAAGGGCGGCTCCTTCGTCAAGGAAGGAGAGTCGTTTGTCGTGGTCTTCGACAAGGAAGCGTTTGATGTAGGTGCTGCCGCTCTCTTGGTCGCGGTAGACGGCGGTGACAATCTGACGGGGGTTGTACTTGCGTATCTCGATGAGGTCGTCGTCAAAATGGTTCGACAGGTCGAAGTTGCAGGTCTTGAAGTAGCCGCTTTGCGATAGGGTGAGGATGCGATCCTTGCCCTTGAACTCACCCAGAAGGATGCCGGCTTCGTTGACGTTGAGTCGCTTGACTGTCGTGTCGAACCATATCTTGCGGGCGCTGAGGGTGGAGACGCCTTCGCCTTTGAGGGTGATGTTGCGTATGGCGTTGCGGGTAAGGATGTTGCCTATCGACTGTCGTCCCTTGATGGCCAACGAGGCGAAATCGAAATCGAAACTGACCTTCTTTATCTTGGGACTGGAGATGTGATGGATGGTGATGACTTCGGCTTCGCCGTTGGGGTTGGCACTGAAATAAAGGACTTTGGTGCCCTTGGTGCCTTTGGTGAGGCTGTAGTCTCGGTCGCGGATGATGCTGGTGACAGCAAACCGCTTGACCATCGAGATGCCGAAAGCTCCGTCTCGATAGACCATGTTGTATACGGTGCGTTCGTCGCGTTTGCGGAAGACGGAGACATATACCAGTTCCTTGCAATCGTTGCTGCCGACGAAGCATTTCTCTTGGACTTTGGTGACCATGAAGGTGCCGTCGCGACGGAAGACGATGATGTCGTCGAGCTTGGAGCATTCGCAGGTGTATTCGGCTTCGTCGTCTTTCTTGAGGTTGTAGCCCACAAAACCGGTGGTCTTGTTGACATACAGTTTCTCGTTGGCCACGGCCACGATGGAGGAGTCGATGTCTTCGAAGTTGCGAATCTCGGTCTTGCGTTCGCGTCCCTGACCGTATTTCTGCAGGATATGGCGGAAATAGTTGATGGCGTAGTCGGTGAGGTGTTCCAGATGGTTCTTCACCTCGTCGATGTTGGCTTCGATATTGGTGATTTCCTCTTCAGCTTTCTTGATGTCGAACTTGGATATCTTGCGAACGGGACGCTCGCAGAGTTTGAGCACGTCGTCGCGGGTTATCTCGCGTCGGAAGAGTTTGCGGTAGGGGTCGAAGGCTCGTTCGATGCCTGTCACCTGAGCATCCCACGAGGGGCTGTCTTTCTCCAACACTTTATAGATGCGTTTCTCGAAGAATATCTTTTCGAGCGACACCCAGTGCCATCGGCCTTCCAGTTCGTCGAGCTCTATCTCCAACTCTTGTCGCAGCAAATCCTTGGTGCGGGCGGTGTTGTGCCGCAGGATGTCGCTGGCGGTGAGGAACATCGGCTTCTCGTTGACGATGACGCATGTCTGGGGCGAGAAAGAGGTCTGGCAGTCGGTGAAGGCATAGAGTGCGTCAATCATCTGGTCGGGCGACACGTTGGGCGGCAGGTAGACCACAATCTCGACGTTGGAGGCGGTGTTGTCGTCGACCTTCTTGATTTTTATCTTTCCTTTCTCATTGGCTTTAAGGATGCTGTCGATAAGCACGTCGGTGGTGACTCCGTAGGGAATCTCGGTGATGACGATGGCTTTCCGTTTCTCGTCGTGGTGCATCTTGGCACGGATGCGAAGGCGTCCGCCTTGGGCTCCGTCGTTGTATCGCGACACATCGATGAGTCCGCCGGTGGGGAAGTCGGGATAGATGGTGAAGGGTTGCTCTTCGAGTATCTTGATGGAGGCTTCGAGCAGTTCACAGAAGTTGTACGGCAGGATGACAGAGGTCAGTGTGACGGCAATGCCTTTGGTGCCCTGTGCCAGCAGCAGGGGGAACTTGATGGGGAGCGAGACGGGCTCTTGTTTGCGACCATCGTAGGATGGTTTCCACTGTGTGGTCTTGGGATTGAACACCACCTCTTTGGCAAACTTGGAGAGTCGTGCCTCGATGTAACGGCCTGCGGCAGCATCGTCGCCTGTGAGGATATTGCCCCAGTTTCCTTGACAGTCGATGAGCAGTTCCTTCTGTCCCAGGTTGACCAATGCGTCTTTGATGCTGGCGTCGCCGTGGGGGTGATACTGCATGGTGTTGCCCACGATGTTGGCCACTTTGGTGTAGCGTCCGTCGTCAACCTCCTTCATGGCATGCAGAATACGTCGTTGCACAGGTTTCAAACCGTCGTCGATGTCGGGGACGGAACGGTCGAGGATGACGTCGCTGGCATAGTCAATCCAGTAGTCCTTGAACATGGTGTTGAGCGACAACGTGGCACCGTCGTCGTTGGCATTGGAATGTACCTCTGTCTGTTGTACGTTCTGTGGTTCTGTTATTTCGTTTTCGTCCATTCAGTAGTGTGCTTGTGTGGTTATAGGTATGAAAAAGTGGGCAATCGGCTAATGGGCATCAAGCCAGTTGTCGCCGACATCGATGCTCACCTCGATGGGGATGGGCAGTTCGATGGCATGGAGCATCTCGTGTTCGACAATCTGTCGTACTTGCTCCTCTTCGGGGCGGTAGACGTCAAAGACGAGTTCGTCGTGTATCTGGAGTATCATCTTGCTTTGCATATGCTCTTCGTTGAAGCGGGCAAAGATGCGGTTCATGGCAATCTTTATCATGTCGGCACTGGTGCCTTGGATGGGCATGTTGACGGCATTGCGTTCGGCAAAGGAACGGAGATTTCCATTGCGGGAGTTGATGTCGTATAGGTAACGCCGTCGACCAAGCAGTGTCTGGGCATAGCCTTGTTTGTGGGCTCGGGCGATGCTGATATCGATAAAACGCTTGATGTCGGGATAGTGGTGGAAATATTCGTCTATCAGTTGGGCGGCTTCCTTCCGTGAGATGTTCAGCTGTTCGGCAAGGCCGAAGGCACTGATGCCATAGACGATGCCAAAGTTGACCGACTTGGCGTTGCGTCGTTGGTCTTTGCTCACCTGCTCGATGTCGAGACCATAGATGCGTGCGGCGGTGGCGGCATGGATATCGTAGTGGTTGGCGAATGCCTCGATCATATGGCGGTCGTTGGCCAAGGCGGCGATGATACGCAACTCGATTTGCGAGTAGTCGGCGGCCATCAAGATGTAGTCGTCATTGCGTGCCACAAAGGCTTTGCGTATGGGACGCCCCATGTCGGTACGGATGGGGATGTTCTGTAGGTTGGGATGGCTGCTGCTGAGTCGGCCAGTGGCGGTCACCGTTTGGTTATAATAGGTGTGTAATCGGCCTGTGGCGGGATTGATAAGCTTGGGGAAGCTGTCGAGATAGGTGCCCACCAGTTTGCTGATGCTGCGATACTGTAGGATGAGGTCGACGATGGGGTGTTTGTCCCGCAGTTTGTCTAACACGTCTTCGGCGGTGGAGTATTGCTTGGTGGCGGTACGTGGTGGCTTGTCGACAATCTTCATCCGCTCGTAAAGCACTTCGCCCAGTTGCTTTGGTGAGCTGATATTGAACGTGATGCCTGCCAGATGGTATATCTGTTGTTCGATGGTCTGTCGCTGTTGTGTCAGTTCGGCGGAATACTGTCGGAGCGAGTCGACATCGATACGGACGCCTTCCTGTTCCATGCTGATGAGCACGTCGACCAACGGCAACTCGATGTCGGTGTAGAGTTTCTCGAGATGGGCGTCGGCCATCTGCGACACCAACAGGGGGTAGAGCGACCACAGCACGGATGCTTCGCTTGCGGTGTCGGTGGGTTCGTAGCCAAGATTGGCTTGCGAGATGAAGGCCAGTGTGTGCCGCATTTCGGGGTCGACCAAATAATGGGCCAACTGGATGTCGAAGATGTTGCCTGCCAGTTCGATGTCCAGTTCGCGGAGTATGTATTTGAGTGCTTTCAGATCGTGGCAGAGTTTGAGGGTCTCTTTGTCCTCTAACAGTTGCTTCAGTTGTGCGAGGTCGATACGGTCGACTGTGGTCATATATACGTCGTCGGCACTGGTGGAGATGGCAATCTCCGGTCCATTGACGATGATGCCCACGTTGCCTTGTTGTGGCAGTTTGCCCATGGGAATGATGTCGTTCTTCTTGCTCTCGCCTGCGTCAATCAAATCGAAGAGGGTAGGCTGGGCAGGATCGGTCTCTGATGTTTTCGGCTTTGCTTTCTGCGGCGTTGTCGGAACGGGCTTGGCAGGAGCCATATGTTGAATTGCCACATCGGGTTGGGTGACGCTAAGGTCGGTGAAGAATCGCTTGGCAAAGGTTCGGAATTCCAGCTCGTCGAAGAGAGTCCGCAGTGCGTTGTAGTCGGGCTGCTGCATGAGCATGGATGACTCGTCGAAGGCGACAGGTGCGTCGAGGGCAATAGTGGCCAGCTGTTTGGACAACAATGCTTGGTCGGCATGTTGTTGCACACACTGGCGAAGCTTTTCGTTGCGTATCTCGTCGCTGTTCTTTACCATGTTCTCTATCGAACCGAACTGCTCGATAAGCTGTTTGGCTTTCTTCTCGCCAACGCCTGGAATGCCTGGGATGTTGTCGATGCTGTCACCCCACAGTCCCAGAAGATCGATTACCTGACGGGGACGGCTGACGCCGAAATGTTCGCAGACCTCTTTCTCGCCATAGATTTCGTCAGGTTTTCCTCCGCGACCAAATCGGTAGAGGTGGGTCTTGGCTGTCACTAATTGGGCGAAATCCTTATCAGGGGTGACCATCAGCACATCGTCAAATCCGTGTTGCTCGGCCCATAGCGATGCCGACCCCACTACATCGTCGGCTTCGTAGCCCTCGCAGGTGAGCACAGGAATATGGAATGCGTCGAGCAGTCGGTGGATGTAGGGCAGCATGGAGGCAATGTCCTCAGGCATCGGCTCGCGGTTGGCTTTGTAGGCTTCGTAG
>CAJOQB010000175.1 GCA_905236405.1 uncultured Bacteroidales bacterium | reverse complement strand
TACATAGGCAATAAAAGAGCGGGGGAATCGTTATCAAAATCATGACCGACACCATGACTCCCACACAACGGCACCACTGTATGTCGAGCATCCACAGCAAGGGAACCCGACCCGAACTGGCGGTGCGTCGATGGCTGTGGGCTCATGGCTACCGCTACCGTCTAAACGTCAAAAGTGTCCCTGGAAAGCCCGACATCGTGATGCGACGCTATCGCACCGCCATCTTCGTCAACGGATGTTTCTGGCACGGTCATGGGGTGATATTGCCTCCTGTCGACACTCCTTCGTTGCTTGTCGAGAACACCGCTTGCTGTAAGATCCCCAATACCAACCGCATGTTTTGGGCCAACAAGATTCGCCGCAACCAAGAACGCGACAAACGAAACTGCCAAGTGTTGGAAGAAAACGGGTGGCAAGTCATCACCATATGGGAATGCCAACTGAAGCCACAACAGATGGAAAAGACCATGCGTCGTGTAGAGTTGCTACTCAACGAAAATCTGTTGTCCCTCTACCGAAAAGCCCCTCTCCCCTACTCCAACGAGGAAGAATCCCACCTGCCGATGGCCGCCGAGGAGGAGTGACACCTCCCCACTATCCCTTTCTATTTCTTTCGCTTCGGTGCAGGCAAAGCATCTGCTGTCGTTTTCACAAGTGACGAGAGATAGTCTCTGTCGTCGATGTCCTCGATAAAGAAATAAGGCTTTGCCCCGTCGTATGGCGGACGCATCTCTTCGGAACGCAACAGTTTCCGACCCTGTTCGGTAGGCTTGACAAAGAAAGCGTTGTCACAAATGAGACCTACCACCTTGCCGTTGCAATAGAGGGTGTAGTCGCCAAACATCTTTTTCGCCGTCACCTCACCAGCTTGGCTGCATTGGTCACAGATGTACTGTACTAAATCGGGATTGCTTGCCATAATCGTTATATTGTGTTGAAGAATTTGTCTTGAAAGTTGAGCAGATAGACCCGCCTTGTGGCACGTGTGAAAGCAGTATATAGCCAACGGAGATAGTCGCGGTCGACCATATCGTCGGTAAGGTAACCTTGGTCGATGAAGACGGTAGGCCACTGTCCACCCTGGGTCTTGTGGCATGTGAGGGCATAGGCGAATTTGACCTGCAGCGCATTATAGTAAGGACTGTTACGCACCTGCCGTTGCCGTTCGGCGGCCACAGGGATGTCGGCATAGTCTTTCATCACCTCCTCGTAAAGGCGTCGCATCTCCTCGCGAGTGAGGGAAGGCGACTCGGAGTGAAGGGTGTCGAGGAGCAGTTTGCACTCCAACTCGGGTTCGTCGGGATAGTCGACAAAACGGGCGGTGATGTCCACGAAGCGGAACCCATAAAACTCCTGATGGTTGCGTACCCTGAGCACCTCGACGATATCACCGTTGGCGATGAATCCCATGTTGGAGTCGTCCCCCAACCAGTAATAATTGTTCTTCACCACCATCAGGAAATCACCGGCATTGACCTCCTCCTCACGAAAGAGGATGCGGTTGCGTATGGCCTGATTGAAAAGGTTGGCTCGTTTGTTGCTACGGGTGACGAACACCACATCCTCTTGCGAGCCATCGGCATATTCATTGTTCAGCACCTCTTCCAACTCGTCGCCCGGGAGCCGCACCACATCGTCAATGCCACTGAGGTCAAGGAGCGGGTACTCCACTTCGCTGTAATCGTCCATTGCGGAGATACGGTCACGAAGCAGGGTGGCATTGTGAAGAATGCCCGACAGTCGCTGCTGACGGACCACTTCCGTAAGCTCATATTCGTAAAGTTTGAGATTGGAAAGTGCACACAGATAATCGCCATTGAGCGCGGGACTCTCAGACGAGCCCACGGGAGGCAGCTGCGCCGTGTCGCCCATCAACAACAACCGACAATGGCTGCCCTCCCTCACATAGTCAATTAAATCCTCCAAAAGGCTGCGACGACTGCTGGAATGTTCGTCCATGCTGTCGGCACCAATCATCGATGCCTCGTCGACAATAAAAAGGGTGTAGGAGTGTTTGTTGGCGGCCCGCACAGTGAATACGGCACCCGACGGGTCGGTGATGGTGGTGTAGATAACCTTGTGGATGGTGAAAGCTGTCTTGCCCGAATAGTTTGAAAGCACTTTGGCGGCTCTTCCTGTTGGAGCCATCAGTAGAGTACGGATGCGGAGAGCGGGAGCCGACTTGATAAGGGCACTGACAAGCGAGGTCTTGCCCGTGCCGGCATAGCCTTTCAACAGAAAAGTGGCGTCGGGGTCGGCGTCGAAGAGGAACTGCGTGAGCAACGAGCAAGCCTCTTGCTGCCCCTGCGTTGGCTGGAAGGGGAAGAAAGAGAAGATGTAGTTGCGTACTTGGCTCAGCTGATCCATGAGTGGTGTATATTAAATTAGAGCGATTAGGTTAGGATTGACAATCGCTAATCTAATCGCTCTAACCTGTCAATGTTGAGCGAAGAGCTCTTGATGGATTTCTCTATTCTGTCAATTATTCGGCGGGAGTCTCAGCGACAGGAGCAGTCTCCTGAGCGGCACCGGCTTGAACAGTGTTGGCAGGAATGTTGGCCAGATTGGTATTGTCGATGGTCACCTCGGTCTTCAGATCGCCCTTGGCTTGGGGACGCACCGACGAAATCATGGCGGTGGCGATAATACTGAGGACGATAAGGCTGACAGCCAAAATCCATGTAATCTTCTCTATGGTCTCGGTGGTTTTGCGAACACCCATGATTTGGTTGGGAGCGGAGAAGTTGGCAGCAAGGCCGCCACCTTTGGAGTTCTGAACCAACACAGCGCCAGCCAAAAGAGCGCAAACCACTAAAATCAGAATGATAACGAATAAGTACATACTGTCTATTTTTATTTGTTTTCTTTCTTGAGCTTTAATTCTTCAATTCGGGCGGCAAAAGTACTACTTTTTTCGGGATTACGAGATATTAATTTCTCATAAATTGCAATAGCACGGTCAAATTTTCCCTGTTTTTCGAACACAACAGCCAATGTTTCAGTCTCTAACATCTCTGCAGGCGACGCACTTTTTTTTGCCAATTCTTCGATGCTGGCCGACTGCGACGGGGCATTATCGACGGGTTGGAAGTCGCCGTCTTCGAGAAATTTCGACAAGATTTCGCTCTTCGGAGCCGTTTTGAAGGAAACCTCTTGGTACGCATTGATTTCCTGAATAATATCGAATGCTTTCGGCTCGTCATTGGAGTACTCGTTGGCTTTGGCCGTCTCTATCTGCTGTTTGAGTGCCAAATCGCCCGGAGTGGTGATGTCGATGGTCTGCACACGGGCCAACGAATCGTTCAACGAAGCGGGATGAAGCATATACATGGCCACGCGTGCCGCGAAACGGTCTTCCCATTGGTAGATGCTGGCCGCTTTGTCGCTCAACAGGTCGAGCATCTGCAACGTGGCACAATAGGGATGATGCACCTTCTCGTTTTGAATGTCTATCTTCTCCTGCAACGTGAAGGAGTCATGATTCTTTATCTTCTCGTTAAAAAGACTGCTATTCATCTTATTATATGATAATATTGAACAATACAAGAGATTGCCGCCATGCGGCATTAAGAGTTGATAGTAACGCGACCTTTCACTTTTTAGTATTCATCCCTTTGTTTTTTTGATAAAGAAAAATGGAATATGTTAAAAAGCGTTCACATGAACAATAATCGACACCAAGAATCGTTATCGAAGTACTTTTATCCTTTCATTAACAATCAAAATTAAACACAATGAAAAAATTCACATTCATCGCACTGGCCATCACCGCTGTCCTCGGTGTAAACTCGTGCACAGAGAAAGAGGGTGTATACAGCCCGAAGATGAAAATAGACAAAATCTACGACCTATATAATGGCCAACAAAATCTCGTGATTGTCTTCAACTGGGACGGAGACAAACTCGTCAGCATTTCCGACGGGGGAGAGAACGTGTCCACCCTCACCTATGACGACATGAACCGAATTGCCACTTACTGTGAAGACGGCATGGTATTCAACTATACATACGATGGTGACCTGCTGAGCAGGATATCCTACACTGGTGATCATAGATCATACACTATGGATTTCACCCATGACGGAAAAAAAATAACTAAAATGACTGTCACCATCACGGATGATTATTACCCTGAAGATAAAGGGATGAACTTTAACTTTGCATCTCACGCACTTGGACTGTTGTTGCCCCCGCAAATATGCAAGGAAATCGATGCCGTTGGCCACAAAGTCGTTCAGCAAGCCAAAGGCACCAAAGGCGAAACACATTCCTTCGATATCCTTTTTACTTGGAGAGGCAAGAACATTATCCGTATGGACGACCCTTCTTGGTCAGAATCACACACTTATGAATACGACAACAAACCCTCCCCTTTCAACAATATGATTCTCGGTTCTTCAATGTTATGGGGTAACACCTCCGAGGCATTGTCATCGAACAATATCACCCGCATCGTTACAACATTTTCAAATCATGAAACCAAAGGTTCCATCACCACGACCTACACCTATGAATATGGTGAGAAGAATTACCCCACCAAGATCATTTCAAATAACGACACCACCATCATCACCTATCTATAATAGATTTCTTTAACCTTTAATAAAAAAACAACAAATGAAGAAAGTCACATTTATTGCACTGGCCATCACCGCTGTCCTCGGTGTGACCTCGTGCACAGAGAAAGAGGGCGAATTCAACCCCAAAATGAAAGTGGACAAACTTTACTACATGGAGAACGGACAACAAGTTCTTGACGAAGTTTTCAACTGGAGTGGCAACAAACTTGTCAGCATCACCGATGGCAGAGAGACAGGAGAGACAATGTTCACCATCTCCTATGATGACAAAGACCGCATTGCATCCGTCACCTGTGAGGGAATGGTCTTCAACTACACCTACGACGGCAACTTGCTGAACAGGATAACCTGCGCTAATGAAGGCATTTCGATTGTTATGGACTTCACCCATGACGGAAAGAAAATCACCAACATTAAAACCACCTATACCTATAGTGGCTATGATTGGGATGTCAAAGGAATGCATTTCGACATTGCCTCCAAAGCCCTCGGATTGATGATGCCCTCGCAAATCTGCAAGAACATTGACTTTCTAAGCAACAAAGCCCTTCAGAAAGCTGTTGCCAAAGGCAATGGAGCCAAGGTTGAGACCTACACTACCGATGTCAACCTCACCTGGGACGGCAAAAACATCAGCCGTGTAGAGCTAAAATCCGAATGGGGCAATGAAGTTGTGAACTATGAATACGACAAGAACCCCTCTCCTTTCTGCAACCTGTTGCTGAGTCCTCTTATGATGGAAGACCCGAGCATGGTCATTTCCTCCAACAACATCACTCGTAGCGTCATGACATTCTCTGATGGCGAAGATTCTCATACAGAAACCTACACCTATGAATACGGAAAGAAGAATTATCCCGTCAAGGTTATCAACTCGTATGACACCACCATCATCACCTATCTCTAATCGCTTCCCCTTTTGACAATATCTGTAGCAGCCAGGAGCCTCGCTCTTGGCTGCTCTTTTTTACACAAAAGAAAAAGTCCCCGGATGTTTGATTCGAGGACTTTCTTTTCACACAGAATAAGAAATAATCTTATTTCAGTTTGCCAAGCTTGCTGCCGACTTTGAATTTGACAACCTTCTTAGCGGGAACCTTAACGGTAGCGCCCGTCTGAGGATTCTTGGCCGTACGAGCTTTACGCTTCACCACATCGAAAGTACCGAAACCGATGAGGGTGATTTTCTTACCCTTCTTCAGTTGTTCGTGAGTGGTCTCCATGAAAGCGTCGAGAGCTTTCTTGGTGTCGGTCTTGGTCATGCCGGCTTTGGCAGCCATTGCAGCAATGAATTCTGTTTTGTTCATGTGTCTAATAACGTTAAAAGGTTATACAATAATATTATCGCTGCAAATATAGGAAGTTTTTTTTATTGTCACATAAAAAAAACAATTATTTTTTGCAACTTTTTCAACAGTATCTGTCAGAATACTAATTTCCAATTGGTTAGATTATACCCACGAAGGAATTCGTCGACATTATTTTTTCGTTTTCCGTTCATTTGCAAGGTTAAAACATGCAAAAAACCATCGGAAACTTTGATTTTTAGCTCCTTTTTCTGATCGGTAACAATGCTTCCCACGGGGATTTCCACGCTGTTTTCGGCGGTTTCAAAGGCCACCTGATAGACTTTCAATGACTGCTGCACCCCTTTGCCGTCGACCATCTGCATGGTGGCAGCAGGATAGGGAGACAACCCACGTACAAAGTCGACAATACGACATCCAGATTGCCGCCAGTCGATGGCACAGTCGGATTTGAAGATTTTCGGTGCCGGACGCATCTCTCCCTCCATGGGTTGCGGACGAGGTTGCAACCGACCCGACGCCAACCCGTCGATGGTGCGTACCACCAGCGACCGACCCATCTGTGCCAAACGGTCGTGAAGGGTCTCGCAGGTGTCGTCGGGGGTGATGGGGGTGCTTTCTTGCAAGAGGATATGCCCCTCGTCGATACGTTCGTTGAGCAGGAAGGTGGTGACACCTGTCTCGTGTTCACCGTTGATAATGGCCCAATTGATGGGTGCCGCTCCCCGATAGTTGGGCAACAAAGAGGCATGGAGATTGAAGGTGCCCAATCGCGGCATGGCCCACACCTGTTGCGGAAGCATCCGGAAAGCCACCACCACAAAGAGGTCGGCATTGAGCGAACGAAGGTCGGACAAGAACTGTTCGTCGCGAAGTTTCTCGGGTTGCAGCAGCGGCAACTGATGAGCAAGGGCATATTCTTTGACAGCCGAGCAGGTCACTTTGAGCCCTCGTCCCGTGGGACGGTCAGGGACGGTGACCACACCCACCACCTGATGGTCGGAATGAACGATGGCATCGAGCGACTCTACAGCAAAGTCGGGGGTGCCCATAAAGACAATACGGAGCATGGTGTTTTCTGTTGGTTATTTGGCAAACTCTACTGCGTTGCGGCACATCTTCAGAGCGGTGACGGCGCCCTCGATGCCTTTGTTGCCATGCTTGCCGCCCGAACGGTCGATGGCTTGCTGCATGTTGTTGGTGGTCAGAAGGCTGAAGATAACAGGTTTCTCTTCCTTGATGGAGAGGTTGGTCAACCCGTTGGCCACTGCCTCACAGATAAAATCGAAGTGTCGCGTCTCACCCTGAATGACACACCCAATGCAGATGACGGCATCACAACGACGGCCACGAAGCATCATCTGTGCACCCGTGGTCAACTCATAACTGCCAGGCACATGCATTACGGGGATATTACTCTCTTCCACACTATAGTCGAGAAGCGTCTGATAGGCACCTTCGAGCATGGCGTTGGTGATATCGGGATTCCATTCGGCCACCACAATACCAATGGTGAACGGTTTGCCATTGGGAACAGAAGAGGGGTCGTAATCGGAGAGATTGACTTTCTTGGTTGTCATATTTATTAATATATATATATTTAGTTGGATGTTGCTTTTCGCACCATCAGCTTGATGCCGGGTTTGAGCTTCTTGGGGGCGTCGGGATTCATCACCCGTAACGCTTCGACGGTGGTCTTATAGCGTTCTGCCAATAGGTTCCAGTCGTCGCCATACTGTGTGGTATAGTAGATGGGCCCCGTGTTGGTTCGTCTCGGTGTCTCTTTCACATAACTCTTATCGGCTTTGAACTCCTGCGCCTTGCGTCCCCTCGGAGCATGGACGCCGAAGTAGGATTTGTCGAGATGGAGGGTGCGTGTGCGGAGCGACCGTTTCTCAATGTCGATAACCCATTCGGGATCGAACGACTCGTAAAGGAAACGGGTCTCGAAATGGAGGTGTGGACCTGTGGAGTTGCCCGTGTTGCCTCCCAAACCTATCAACGTACCCGCTTCGACCACCTGCTTGGGTTTGACTTTGATTTGCGAGAGATGGCCGTAAAGGGTCTCAAGCCCGTTGTAGTGACGCACCACCACGCAGTTGCCGTAGCCACCCATCACCGATGCCACCCGTACCACACCCGGGAAGACGCAATAGACGGGCGTTCCTGTGGTCAACGCGATGTCGACACCACGGTGGGCACGTTCCCATCGCCATCCGTAGGGCGACGAGCGAACCCCTTTGGTGGGGAAACAGAACTCATTCTCGTTTCTTATCAACCGAAGATTCACCTCATCGGGGAGCGAGTCGAGCGGCAGCGTTTTGGCACGGACACGAGTGGTGACAAAACTGGTGCCATACCACATGGTGGCCGGATACATCACCCCTTCGGCAAGATAGACAGGTTCGCTTTTCGTCGTGTTGCGAACCAACGAGTCGCGGACGCTGCGAGAGGCACTCTTTGCAGGCGTTTGTTGGTTGGCCGTCGGCGATTTAGTTTTGGACGAAGGATTGGCCTTGCGTGTGGCAGGAGCGGTATTGCTTTTATGGTTCATCTGGGCGTTGACAATCGAGTCGTAGTAACCCGACGTCTTGTTCGACTGTGCCCATGCCGAAGGCACGACAGTCAGAAGCACCACCAAAAACAACCACCGCACCAATCTCATTTCTTCAATTCTTTTCTCATGGAACTGGCAGGGATGCCCAACGACTCACGATATTTCATCACCGTACGACGGGCCACAGAGTAGCCCTGTTGTTTGAGCTGCTCGGTGAGCTTCTCGTCGGTAAGGGGATGACGCTTGTCCTCGTTGTCGATAATCTCTTGCAGCTTGGCCTTCACCTCGGCAGAGGCGACGACCGAACCGTCTTCGCCCTCGACAGCGTTGGAGAAGAATTTGTCGAGTCGTATAAGACCGAAGTCGGTTTGGACATACTTGGCATTGACAATACGTGATATCGTGGAGTTGTCATAACCCGTCTCCGCAGCCACGTCTTTCTGCAGCAGCGGCTTCATATCGACGGGGTCGCCCGTCAGGAAGTAACGCTTCTGATGTTTCACGATACATTTCATCGTGGCCGACAACGCCGTGTTGCGCAACTGAAGGGCATCGATAAACAACTTGGCATCCTCCGATTTGTCCTTGATAAAGGAGATGGCCTCATCGGTAGCACGGTTCTTGTTCTTCTGTTTCTCCAAATCTTTGAGCGTCTGCATGTAGTAACGGTTGACATGCAGTTTGGGCGTGTGGTCGTTATTGAGTGTCACCAACAGATGTCCGTCCTTGTTGGTGACATAGAAGTCGGGGACGATAACATCGTGCACATCCTCGCTGAAGCCGCTGGCGGGAGAGAGGGAGAGCCGTTTGATGACATTCAACGCATCGTCGAGCTGCTTGTCGTCGATGCCAATCAGTTTCTGTATCTCCTTGTACCGTTTCTTGGTCAAGTCGGCATAACAGTGGTCGATGAGCGCTGTGGCAATCAACACCGAGCCGTCTCGTGGCGTGATATTGTGCAACTGGATGGAGAGACATTCTTGCTCGTCGCGGGCACCCACACCCGAAGGCT
>CAJOQB010000174.1 GCA_905236405.1 uncultured Bacteroidales bacterium | reverse complement strand
CGCAGCTGGTCGCGTTCGTCGGTCACCTGCTGCAGCTGTTGCCGCAACGACTGGACCTCGTCCTCCAGCCGTTTGTTTTCGGTCTTGAGACGTGCCCCGTCGTGCCCCGCCTCTCCTAGGATGTTGTCCACCAGGTAGTCCACCACCTTGTCGGCATCTGTGGCCGTGCAGTTGCGTGCCATGACCAGCATCCAGCGCACATCGTCGGCAAGGCCGGGGTAGAGTTTGACCAGGTAGCAGTAGGTGATCGTCAACGCCACGGCATACTCCAGCCGGTCGACCGGTATGGCATAGGTCACCGTCTTGCCATTGGGCGTCTTCTTGTCCACGATGGTGTTGTCGGCAGCTTGCAGGTCGCAGGCAAACGGGATCAGCTCGAAAGTGGCCATGGACTGGCCGACTTTCTCGACAATGTCGCGCGCTTGATGGGCGATGTTGGCATAGGCATACGGATCCAAGTCCTGTACCGACGACCGCATAAGCTCCCTTTGCGGGTAGATAAATTGCTTCAAGACAGCATAGCAACTCTTCATGTTGGCATGCTTTCTCACGCTCATCGCATTGGTATATCGTATCTTACATATAACGCTCATGGTGATTCTTTCTCAGTTTCTCCACTGCAAAAATAGGATTTTTTGACGAGATGAGAACAAAAATCACGCTAATGTAACCAACCACTGTATCTCGAACGTTTCTCAAAAGAGAGGGGGTTATTTCTGCAAGATGATGTTTGCAAGACAGACAGCAACCTCGTGCGGCTCTTCGCGTGGTCGCCATGCAAGGATATAGCTTACTTGAGCACTGATTACATGGTATCCTTTTTGAAATAGATCCTCCATCTGTTGTTTCCTTGCCCTCGACAAGCATGCAATATAGTCGCCTTGTTGTGAGACAAGAAATCCATTGGAGTATTGCAAGGAGTCGCCGCTACGCAGTCGCAACACTTTGTCTTTCCGCTCCTTGAAATAATCAAGCCATACATCACGCAAATTGAGGCTGATGGAAATATTCGTTTGATCCAACAACGGCCTTGGGTATATATACAGGTTGCGACGAGCACGCGTAAGCCCCACATAGACAGTGCGAAGGTCTTCTGAATTGGTGGTATCGGCATCCGTGACAAACAGATGCACGGTGTCAAACTCACGGCCTTTGGCTTTGTGGATAGTGCTTACAAAGACACTATTGTTGTCGAAGGAGACAAAATCCTCCACGTCGCTTTCCAAAAGAAACTGACGCAGGTCACTCCGATAGATTGTGCGATTGATTTGCTCGTAGTCCTCCCAGAAATGCCTCATGGCCGGCAACAATCGACTTGTAGCATAGGCTTGACAGGTTCGTTCTTTTGCTGCCTGCCAATCCTCATCGCTAACGACAGAGCCCTCGTCGCCTAAGTGTTTGACGAAATAACGTACTTCGGCAAGGTTGATGAAACGGAATCCAAAACCCGACTGGACCAGTAACGCATGTATTCCTTGCTGTTCCAACTGATATGCCACCTGTAATGCCTGTTCATTGGTACGTGTCAGGATGGCAGTAGAGCCACTGATGGATGAACGATGAATGGCAAATCTCGTATCGATGGGATATGTTTCCACCATTCCTTTTTCGGATGTCACAGCCTTGATCGGTGTTTGTTTCATGCGGTTGGGTATCCGCTGGACAAATTGATTGGCATGTTTGACAATCTCCATTGCCGACCGGTAATTGTCTGTCATCTCGTACATCGTAGCGCTGTGGTCGACCACAAGAGAATAGAGGTATTTGGAGTCGCTCCCACGGAAAGAATAAATATTCTGATCATCGTCACCAACAGCTATCACACGCATTTCTTCATTGCGTTGCATGAGCGCCTGTACAAGACGATAGTCGTCGGGGTCCATGTCCTGCGCTTCGTCTATAACAAGAACACTCTTTGCAATCTTCTCCGTTTCCACCTCGCCGTTTTCAATCATCTCGGCAGCACGTTGCACCACGCTGTCGACCTCCTCGAGAGACCCTTGCTTTCCAAGCAAATCAAAGCTGTAGGAGTGGAATGTCTTTATGTCGACAAAATGTGCCGCGTTCCCCACCAAATCCATGAGCCGCTTCTTGAATTCGGTGGCTGCCGCTCTTGAAAAAGTAAGCATCAGCAACTGTTCGTGTTTCACGTCTTCGAGCAACAGCAGCGAAGCCAACTTGTGTACCAACACACGCGTCTTTCCACTTCCAGGACCTGCTGCAACAACAATATAACGAGACTCTTTGTCGTTGATTATCTCCAATTGGCGCGGAGAAAGAGTGCCGAAAACCTTCTTGTATTTGGCCGGTGTGATATTCTGGTTGATTTCTGTCTTACGGTCTTCCTTAAAGTATTTGGTGATAAAACGACGATAATCCATTGTGAAATAGTCGTTGACATATTGCAACGCTGCATCATAGTCGCGTACCATCAGGTTGGCGTATTCTCCAACTATATGTATCTGTTGAATACGCTGCTTGTAGAACTCATCGAGCAGGCGGTAGTTTTCTTTGGTGTAACGAATCTTCCGCTCCACCTTGCGATTTAGCAGCATGGTATTGTAGATAACCATGAACCCACCTTCGATTTTCAATAGTTCATTCTTGCTCAAGAACAGCAAGGCCTCCTCCATATCCGAAAGCGTTGGAGGATCGCCAATGGCCAACAACGAAGAGTTGTATTGGTTTAACAAACCGACCAAAGAGACAGGCACGAAAGAACTGTCCTTTTCGATTTTCCGCGTACTGATTGTTTCTACCACAAACGTACACAGCCCGGCTCTCCGATCGAAATGTTGCATCGTGGCATCCATATCGACCTGTAATCGAAGACTCACGCTGCCAGCCGCAGTATGCTCTTCTTTTCGGACATACCCTTTAAGGCGTAAGAAATACAGCAAGGTTTTGATGCGTTTCACATTACAGAACGACATTCCTTGGGATTGAGCCTCCTCGTTGAGCTCTTTGTAGTTCACTTCACGCGTTTTGTCTGTGAGTTTTGAAATAAGGAATCGTTCGAGTTGCAATGTGTTTTTCAGTTCACGCATTGTGTTGTTCTTCGGAAGACCGACCAACATGTCCTGGGTATCGGCCAGTATACCCTCTTGTCGCATCAAGTTCACATTGCGGATTACCGTCTCTTTTGACATTCCCAATACATCAGACAGATAATCAATACGGCTTTCTGCCTCGTCTGTATTGCGTTGCGTTGCACGACGACTGATCAGCGAACCGATGATTCTGACCGCCTCCTCACGGGTAGTGCTATCAAACAACGCTGAACGAGTGATTCGATTACGAGCCTCCTCCATGTTGCCAACTGTGATACCGGTGGCAAAAACATGGGGTGCGTTATTTCCTCGCTCGATATAACCGGCGTTCTCCAATGCAGCGACAGCAGCTTTTATTCGAGTCTCAATATCATCTATCTCATCTCCCCAACCTGCCTTGCGGGCAATCTCAAGCGGAGAACAGCTCACCGTTGGACGCTGCTGTGTCATATCCTTTATCGCTTTCCACACTTGTTGTATCTCGCTAATGGAAAGTTTGGTTTGATTCAGCAGAATGAAGTGCTTGTCAAGGTCGCTATCAGCATACAGCACATAACAATCGGCTTCCATATGCGGGTCTCGACCCGCACGTCCCGCTTCTTGGATGTAGCTTTCCAATGAGTCGCTAATATCGTAGTGGACAACCAATCCCACATCCTTCTTGTCCACTCCCATTCCGAATGCCGACGTTGCCACAATGACTTGTACGTCTCCACTCATAAAGGCATCTTGGTTGCGGATTTTGTCTGCCGCCTCCATCTTTCCGTTAAAAGGGAGTGCACGAATACCGTCTGCACGAAGGTGATCCGACAAGTCTTTTGTACGTTTGGTGCGGCTCACATAAACAATGGACGGACATTGACGGCCGAGAATGAGGGAACGCAGCTGATTGTATTTGTCTTCATCTGTGTCGGCATGAATGACTGTATAATGCAGATTCTTTCGCTCCGATTTGGCAGCGAAAACCTTAAGATTCAAATTGAGTTTCTGCATAAAGTAGTCACAGATGTCCGTGATGACCTTTTGCTTGGCAGTAGCTGTGAAGCATGACACCGCGATGGGGTGCTGTTGCTGTTTTTGATCCAGGATACGACGGATAAAGTCTCCAATGTAGAGATAGTCAACACGGAAGTCCTGCCCCCATGCCGAGAAACAGTGAGCCTCGTCAATGACAAACCGAACCACATTGCGTCCCAACAGCAGCCGTTCAATTGTCTTGCTTCGCAACATTTCCGGGGCTATATACAACAAATTGGCAGAACCATCGGCCACTTGCTGTACCGCACTGGCTCGCTCAATCGGGTCGAGAAGACCATTGATAGTGACAGCATCGCTGATGCCCCGTTCGGCAAGATTGTCAACTTGGTCCTTCATGAGCGACTGCAATGGAGAGATGACCACCGTAAGGCCGTGCATATTGCGACCGGCCATGAGCGCGGGCAACTGAAAGGTGAGACTCTTTCCGCCACCCGTCGGAAAAATGGTCAAAAGCGATTCGCCACGAATTGCAGCCTCTACTGCTTCCTGCTGCATCTTTTTCCCATCGAAAAGACGGAACTCATTATAACCAAAGAACTCTTGAAGACCTTTATGAGCATCCAATTGATTCCGACAGTAGTCACATTTTCCACATGGAGTGTTTCTCAACAAATTCATCACACTGCCCATGTGGGGATAATTCCTTTGTACCCATGCCGGTGTAATGCTCATGATATCGTCGGCACCAATGACAGCCAAAGCATAAGCCAATTCTGTCGGACGTGTATTGATCAGTTTGCCGAGGTTGGCGTTGCCACATATTTTCCCATGGTACTCTGCCGCAACCAATGCACTAATATCAGGTTTCGTGGACAAGAGACGTCCCAACAGAGAAGTTTGCGTTTTTGGAACATAGCCACTATATTTCAAAAAACCGCCAAATTCGGGTTTGTCGTATAACAGTTGATAGAAAATCTCCTGCCTCTGTTGATCAAGGTGTCTCCATGCTTCCACCTCATCGAAGAAGAGGTCCCTCGCTTTTTTGGCATCATTGACCGGATTGTTCAGCTCGTCCACCTGAAGCTTGTCGTCCTTTACCAAATGATGGTAAGGCTTGTTGGGGAACAGCAGCGGGGAAAGTGGAAGCGTGTCAATATAGGTGTGTTTGCCTTTAATATCTGTGTATTTCAAGTCAAAATTAACAATATTATGACCACAGACATACTCGCAGTCGTAGACAAACTTCTGGAACTCCTCCAACGAATGGGTGTGCAAGACAGCACCATCTTCGCGGAACACTCCGTAATCCTTTGCCTGCTTGCTATGGAAAGCAACCTCTGTATCGATAAAAGCTATCATCTATTCTATATCAATCTTATGTTTTCACGCATGACCCTCCAGGCCCTGACAACGCCTACTGTCCGGCCAGGGCCGGTGCCGTGGTTTTGATGATCCTGGCGGGGTTGCCGGCCACGACCACATCGTCGGGGATGTCGTGCGTCACCACGCTGCCGGCACCCACAATCACGCGGTTACCGATGGTCACCCCAGGACAGACAATCACGCCGCCCCCCAGCCAACAGTCGTCGCCGATACGGATGGGCAACCCTGTCTCGATGGTCTTGCGGCGTTCCATGTAGTCGTGCGGATGGTCGGGGGTCAGCAGCTGGCAGTTGGGGCCTATGAGCGTGTGGTTGCCGATGGTGATGCCGCCACCGTCGAGAAACACCCCGTTGAAGTTGACCACCACCCCTTCGCCAAGGGTGATGCGCTCGCCATGGTCGCAATGGAAGGGCGGTATGACCAACGCCGACGGATGGGCATGGGGCAGCAAGGCCTGCATGCATCGGCGATACTCCTCCTTGTCCCATGCACCACATCGGTTCAGGTCGCGCATCGCCTCGTAGGTGTGCACGATGCGTTGTTGTATCTCCTCGTCCGTAAAGTCATACGGCAGGTTGTTGAGCATTTTTTCGTATTCTGTCATAACATGTCGGTTGTCAATTCATTCAACACTCCACTTCGTCCAACGCCCCCGTCTCCGAGTCGATGATGAAGCCTCTGACCGTGACATCGTTGGGCACAAGGGGATGTGTGCGGATGGTCTCCACCGTCTTCCTGACCGACTCCTCGGTGTCCTTGAAGCCCTCCAGCCAATGGTTGAGGTCGATGCCGCACTTGCGTATGGTGTCGAGCGTATGGTCGGTGACGCCTCGCGCCAGCATCTGGTCGTGGAAATGGTCGTAGCTCATGTGGCAGGCGCCACAATGGGAGTGGGCCACCACCATAATGCTGTCCACGCTGAGCTCATAGATGGCCACTATCAGGCTGCGGATGGCCGAGTCGAAGGGGGTGATGACAAGGCCACCAGCGTTTTTGATAATCTTGGCATCGCCGTTACGAAGGCCGAGGGCTGCTGGCAGCAACTCTGTCAGGCGTGTGTCCATGCACGACAACACGGCGAGTTTTTTGTCGGGATACTTGTCGGTGACATACTTTTCGTAGCCTTTTTCCGCCACGAACTTCTTGTTGTATGCTACTATCTGATCGATCATGAGTATGCTTGTTTTTGTTTTACACTCGTTTTTGTTTGGCCAATGCCATCGAAGCGAACAAGACCTCGGCCAGGCCGAGACCGAAAAAGGCGTTGCTCATGGCGTTGAAGCCCCACACCCACCATTCCAGCACAATCCAAAGCATCAGCACGATGCCGCAGGCGAGCACGACCCATGGGGCAAGACGATGTCGTTTGAAGAGCAGCACGGCCGCGGCAACCTGAGGGAGCCCGTTCAACGCCAGCAACACAAAACCCGACGGAACGAAGTCGTTGAAGAAGACCTCCGGCCAGGGCATCTTCCCCTGCAACATCGCCAGCAACGGTCCCCCACCCCACGTCGCACCCGACGGGT
>CAJOQB010000173.1 GCA_905236405.1 uncultured Bacteroidales bacterium | reverse complement strand
TACGGCAATGGCGAGCAGAAATGTTTCTCGGTGCCTCTGACTCAGTTCGATCGCATCATCTTCAATCCCGAACCCTGTTTCGTCGAAATCGACATGGACGGCACCAAGTACCGCACCATGCTGAAAGACATCGAGTACCATCCTGTTACCGACATCGTCTATCATGCAGATTTCTACGAGTTGAGTGACAACAAGCCTGTCACCATGTCGATTCCCGTCCACACCTGTGGTACCTCGGTCGGTGTGATGAAAGGTGGTAAGCTGGCTTACAAGCAGAAACGTCTCAACGTGAAGGCTCTTCCTGCCAACATGCCCAGCGAGATTCTTCTCGACATCACCAAACTCGACGTCGCTCAGCGTATCAAGGTTCAGGATATCGCCACCAACAACTACGAGATCCTCAACCCCAAGAGCAGCGAGGTGGTTGTGGTCAACAGCACCCGTGCTGCTGCCACTGCCGACGCTGGCGCCGAGGGCGAAGCCGCTGCAGAATAATGTGCAACGCATAAAGACAAACCTTGCAAAGGCCGCGGCTTTGTTGTCGCGGCCTTTGTTATAATAAACAGTCGCCATCATGTATCTGCTATTCGACCTGGATCGTACCCTCTGGGACTTTGAGGGCAATGCCGACATCACCTTCGCGGCAATGTTCGACGAGTATCGTCTGGGCGAACTGTGTCACACCGACCTGCCTACCTTTCATGCCAAATACCGTGAGATCAACAACGTGCTGTGGGATATGTATCGCAACGGCACCATGACCAAGGAGGTGCTATACATTCAGCGTTTTGTACTGCCGTTGCAGCACTTTGGTGTGACCCACTGTGGCAAACTGGCACAAGAACTGGGTGACTACTATGTGCTCGAGGGGCCCAAACAAACGGGGCTGATGCCCCACACACGGGAACTGCTCGACGCCCTCTCGCAGCGACCTCACACGTTGGCCGTCATCACCAATGGTTTCAGCGAGGCACAGCTGCCCAAGATGCGGACATCACATATCGACCACTATTTCCGCCATTTCTTCCTGAGTGAAGACCTGGGGTATATGAAACCCGACCCGCGGTTTTTTTACGAGACGTTGAGACTGCTACATGCCCGACCCGACGAGTGTCTGGTCATTGGCGACGACTACGAGGTCGATATCGTCGGTGCCCATCGTGCAGGCATTCCCCAACTGTTCTACAACCCTGCCGCTATCGATATTTCCGACCGTCCGTTCCGACCTACCTATGAGGTCTGTGACCTGCTGGAAATCATTTCAATTGTCGACAAGTTATAGAACCACCGCACTTATCATTGTTCGGCAACCAAAATATGTTTTTTTTGCCAATTCAAAATGATTCCGTATTTTTGCATTTTGAAAAGTAATGAACTAAACCTATGGAAACAAGTGTAAGGACAACCCCAAGAACGCACGATACGTTGGTTTCGTTGCGCCGCAGAGCCACCGAACTTGCATCAAAATCAGAGGACGAATTTCTTTTGGCCGAGGTGGTGGCGATGCTCAGTGGGATAAAACGGCCATGTAACTACACTACAGAAGAATTTGCCGCGGTGCTGTGTGAGGCCGAAGAGGATTATAAGGCAGGTAGATTTGTTTTGCAGGACGAATTGCGGGCTGCATATGGCTTATAAGAACCATTGGCTGCGGCGGGCGGCAATAGATTTTGATAACATCTACCAGTACTACAGGCAGGCAGCTGGTGAAGGTGTTGCCAAGCGTCGATTGGCGAAGATACTGCAGGCAACAGAATCGATTGAGTTTATGCCCCTTATAGGCCCCATCGATAACGAATTCCCCCATACGCCAAGTTATCGTTATCTGGTGGTTATGGATTACAGGATATACTATTTTGTTGAGGAGCCTAATGTTTACATTGCCGCGATATGGGATTGCCGACAAGGAGGCAATGTGTTTGAAAAACAATAGATGGAATAAAACTTAAAATCGATACTTTTGCAATATGGAACCATTATTCGACCCCCAAAGGTACATCCGAGATTATTTTGATCTTGGAGATGAGTTTGACTTTGCAAGCAACGAAGACAAACTTTTAGAGATTGCAAATTGTGTCTATCATGGATTCAATTTGTATAAAGCACTAAAAGAACACTGCGAGGAACACCCAGAAAGAAAGTCGAGTTTTTGTCTGAAACTGACTGAATATATCGAAATGATCCGAGGTGGAAAGAACGGAACAATTACACACCTTTATGGTTTAAACCAGTATACACTTGAACAGTTGGTATACCTGTTTAAGGAGGAAGTATTGCGCCTGTATAGATTTCCTCGCCATGGGAAACCCTATTTTGCTTCAGTAAAGGAATATTATAATCCGGATTTCATTAAACAATTTATAAAGAAAGATATAGATGGAAAAATGGAGCAACTGGGTTATCCCACCCCTTTTGTCAAAATACCAATCACCGAGGAAGAATTAAGAGAGATTAATCCGTGGGATGGTTCGGAACAGTATGTCAAACCGATAGAAAGTGTCACAACATTGTATGACGAAGAAGCGAAATGTGTTTTGAAATGTGATGAACCATACATTAAGGAATTCAACGAACGCCATAAAATCAAAGGGTCAGAATACAAATATCGATTACAAAAATGGCCAAAACCTTTTGTTGGAAACCCGCTGACATCAAAAGTGATTCTTCTAAGCCTTAATCCTGCTTTTAAGGAAAGAACTCATCGAATGGTGGCAAGCATCATGAACAACTATTATAGTGAGGCGATTAACAAACAATTGTTAGACCAGATGAGTTTTGATACTCCGTCTATGTTTTGTCCAAATACCAAACCTGGTGATTTCAAGATGACCTATCTGGAAGCACAAGCAATGGTTGATAATTGGTATTGGTATGATAAGATTGAGAACTTCAGAAGAATTGCAGGCTTATCAAGAACCAACATGTACCACGACCCATTATATAACGATTTTTCGGTTATTGAATATGTAGGATACGCATCATCAAACTATGACGATGCTCCAAATAACAGAATATTTCCGTCTCAAAATTTCACCAAGCTGCTAATACAGTATTTGACCTATTATACAAAGAAAGTAATTGTTGTTACTCGTTCGGAAAACAGGTGGCATAATTTTATTGGTGACGAAATGTGGAGTATATTAGAGCAGGAGGGTCGTCTAATACTTGGTAGAAATATAAGAATCAAGAATTTGAACAAAAAAGGATTAGGAGAAGAGGATTTTAACAGATTGGTCAACTCGCTGAAATAGGTTAGCATCACCTCAGACCTCCGCAAGGGGGACTGATGAGAACGAATCTTTATAATCGTATCGGTTATTCGTTAATATCGTTTTCGATATCTTTGATTTTCTTCGCAGGCACACCGCCGACGAGCGTGTTGTCAGGAATGTCTTTGGTCACAACAGCACCTGCAGCCACGACCACATTGTTGCCGATGGTGACACCAGGCAGGATGGTGACGTTGCCGCCAATCCAAACGTCGTTGCCGATGTGCACGGGCTTGGCATATGCCATATAATCACGCCTTTCTGACGCTGACAATGGATGGCCGACAGTAGTAATCAGGGTGTTTGGACCAATCATCACATGGTTGCCGATATACACTTCGCGAATGTCGAGAATTGTCAGGTTGAAGTTGCCGGTGAAGTCGTTGCCTATGAAGATGTTCTTTCCGCAGTCGCAGCCAAAAGTCTTCGCTATCCAAACACGCTCGCCCACAGCACCCAACATCTGCTTGAGGTGCTTGTATTGTGCTTCGTAATCCATGCCGTCAATGGCGTTGTATATCTCACATTGACGGATGGCCTCGCTTTTGCGGGCGATCATCTCAGGGTTGGCAAACGTATATGGTAGCCCTGCGTTGCATTTCTCCAGTTCAGTCATAAATGTTAGTTGTATGTGAAGGTGAACGTTTTTATCTTTCGAATACTCTCAGTATTTTCAGTTTGCTCTTTTCGGCCCTGCCACCGTAGGGGTGTTCACGTAGCGTCAGGTTGAAACGGGTGCTGCCTTTGAGCACCGTCTGCGGATGAGTGAATTCGCGGAAGCCCCAGACGCCGTGGTAGGCGCCCATACCGGAATGACCTGTGCCGTTGAAAGGCACACCCTTGACCATCATATGGACGCACACCTCGTTGATACATCCGCCTCCATATTGCTGTGTGCACATCACTCGGCGAGCCCACTTCATGTTGCTGGTGAAGAGGTACATCGCTAACGGATGTTCCCGTTCAGCAATGGTATCCATCAGGGCATCGACTTCGGAATCCTTGAAAGGCACGATGGGTAGCAGAGGACAGAACAGTTCGTGTTGCACGATATGTTCGTCGATGGAGACAGGGTATATCATCGTGGGGGCATAACG